>NZ_JBAPPI010000289.1:0-8781 GCF_049280035.1 Mycobacterium sp.
CCATTTCGGAGCGGTCGATGCCGCGCACGCCGAATCGTCCGCCAGGAACGAACGCAACGATCAGCAGCCGTGCCTCGGGTGCCGCTACGGCGGTGACTTCGCGGACGTAGCAGTCGCGGTCGTCGTCGTTCATGTTGTGCAGGCAGCCATTGTCGACAATCAGCTGCAAGGGTCCATTGATTCCGGCCTGACGCAACTGCCTGACGTCGGCGTGGACGAAGTTGACGTTAACGTCTTCGATGCGCGCCTTGGCCCGCGCCTTCTCCAGGGCCGTGGGCACAAAGTCCACGGCCGTGACTTGCCAGCCGTGCTTAGCCAGGTAAATGGACGTGTCGCCGGTACCGCAACCAAGTTCGAGTGCGGCGGCCGCCGGCAGTGCGGGTGAGCCTTTGGAGTCTTCAGCTTCTGAGCCTTCGACCAGGTTTCGGAGACTCTGCGCCAGCGGGTGGCCCTCCCAGGGCGTGAACCCAAGCCGGTAAAACAGCCGGAACAGGGTGTGCTTGGAGCCCAGGAGGTCAAGTTTCATGCCGGCTATGTTGCCAAACGTCGGTGTAGTCGGGTACCTGCATCGAGTCGTACATCCGCACACCTTTGGCGTTGAATCTCGCGACCGTTCTGGTGAGCGATGCGGGCAGCAGCGAGACCAGCCCGACGGCCTGGGTCATTGCCCAAACCGCGGCGCGGGAGCCCGGGACGAGGCTTTTGGCGGCCCCGCGCGCAGCTGATCGACGAAGGGGAGCGGTTCATCGCCAAGCACGAACGCGCGCGCGACGCGACACCACGTGAATTGCTCGAGGGGTACTTCGACTATCACTTCGCGCACCGCGGCGATCTGGTGTTGGTGGTTGCCGAGTTGACAACCCTCGCCGATCTCGGCCTGATCGATCAACTGCTCGCCTGGCGCGACCGGCTGGGGAAGCTGGTTTTCGGTCGGCGTCCCACGCTGGAGCAGTCAACCCGCGCGGTGATCGCCTTCGGCGGCCTGCAGGACTGCTGTCTGCAATTCCCGGACACGTCCTACCAGAAACTGCGGCGCGCCACCGTCGACGGAGCGCTGGCCGCCCTTGGAATCGACCAATCGTCGTCGGGCTAGAGTCCGAAGCTATGCGATTCGGACTCTTCATTCCGCAGGGCTGGCGAATGGATCTGGTCGGGATTGATCCGGCTGAGCACTGGGCGGTGATGCGGGACCTGGCGGCCCACGCCGACGACGGCGCGTGGGACTCGTTGTGGGTGTACGACCACTTCCACACCGCGCCGATGCCGACCGCCGAAGCCACCCACGAGGCGTGGTCGCTGATGTCGGCCTACGCGGCGACCACGTCGCGGATCAAGCTCGGCCAGATGTGCACGGCGATGAGTTACCGCAATCCGGTGTATCTGGCCAAAGTCGCGGCGACCGCCGACATCATCTCGGGTGGCCGCATTCAGATGGGCATCGGCGGCGGCTGGTACGAACACGAATGGCGCGCTTACGGTTACGGGTTTCCGTCGGCGGGGGTGCGGTTGGGCCGGTTGGACGAAGGCGTGCAGATCATGCGCGACGCCTGGCGCGACGGCAAGGTCAGCTTGGATGGCAAGCATTACCAGGTCGACGGCGCGATCGTCGCCCCGAAGCCCTTGCAGGACAACGGCATTCCGCTGTGGATCGCTGGCGGAGGTGAGAAGGTGACCTTGCGCATCGCAGCGAAATACGCGCAGTACACCAACTTCACTGGCGAATCTGAGGAATTTGTGCACAAATCCGAAGTACTTGCCGGGCATTGCCGCGAGGTGGGCACCGACTTCGACGCGATCGTGCGGTCGGTCAACATCAACGCAACCCTCGGCACCTCGGAGGCCGATGTCAAAGACCGGCTGCAGCGCATCCGGGACCGGATGATGGGCTACGTCCCGGAAGCGGCCGCCGACGCGATGATCGCCAGCGGCAGCGGACCGGATTCAGCTACCGGCACAACAGAACAGGTGATCGACCGACTGCAGCATCTGCGCGGCTTGGGCTGCGAGTACGTGATCTGTTACTTCCCGGAGGCCGCCTACGACCGTTCCGGCATCGAGCTGTTCGAACGCGAAGTGATTCCCGCGTTGAGCTAGACGTCGCTGGTGGTGTATCGAGTCTTGACCGAAGGGGCGGCCAGCAGCGGAGGAAGCTGCGTCAGCTTGCCTTCGCCGGCGCGAAATCTGCGGTAGGCCTCGTCGTGCTCGACCGATTCCCACAGCTCGTAGATGAGCCAGTGCGCTTCGTCGTCGTCGTCGACGAGCACGTCGGTGCGCAGGTTCCCGTCGAACGCCCGGGTGTCTTGCAGCGCCCGGCCCATGAGTTCGCGCCCCGCGGCGACCTCGTCGGGCTTGAACCTGAGCTCGAGTATCACCGTGACCGCCATGGTCGCCAACATAATGCAGGGCTACCGTGCGCTTGCTGTGAGAATGGGATTTCCACTTTTCTACAAGGCTGTTATACGGTTCAGTGAGCAATATTCTGGTCGCTCGCTGGAGGATCGCTCGATGCAGAAAGCACTCGCCCCCGATATCTCAACCTGGCCCGACGACAGTCCGCAGTTGATCGGCAGTCGATGCGGCGACTGTAGCGCCACCACCTTCCCGGTGCAGCAGTGGTGTCCGCGCTGCAGTGGCCGCGAGATGAGCGAGTTGTTGTTGCCGCGCAGCGGAACCCTGGTGGCGTGGACCACCCAGGGTTTCCCGCCTGGTGCTCCCTACGCCGGACCGACCGGGGACGATTTTGTGCCGTTCGGCGTGGGCCTGGTGCAGTTGGGTTTCGGAGAAGACGCGGTGATCCGGGTCGAGGGCCGGTTGACCGAGAACGACCCGGCCAAGCTCAAGTTCGGCCAGCAGGTCGAACTCACCATGGTGCCGTTTACCACCGACGCTGACGGCAACGAGATCGTCACGTTCGCGTTCCAGCCGGTCTAGTGGCGATCGCGAGCGCGGCGGAGCCGGGTGAAGCGGGCCGCCACCATCTACCCAAGAGGAGCCCGAGATGAGCAACGATGTGGCCATCATTGGCGTGGGCCTGCATCCCTTCGGCAGGTTCGAGAAGACCGCGATGCAGATGGGCGCCGAGGCCATTCAATCCGCGTTGACCGACGCCGGCGTCGAGTGGAAGGACATCCAGTTCGGTTTCGGCGGCAGCCACGAGGTGTCCAACCCCGATGCGGTGACCCGCTTGGTCGGGCTGACCGGCATCACCTTCACCAACGTCTTCAACGCCTGCGCCACCGCGGCCAGCGCTCTTCAGCAGACCGCCGACACCATCCGGTTGGGCAAGTACGACATCGGCATCGCCATCGGCCTGGACAAGCATCCCCGCGGCGCCTTCACCGACGACCCCGCCAAGCTGGCGCTGCCGCAGTGGTATGCGCAGAACGGGCAGTTCGTCACGACCAAGTTCTTCGGAATGAAGGCCAACAAGTACCTACACGACCACGGCATCTCGACGGACACGCTGGCCAAGGTGGCCGCCAAGAACTTCCGCAACGGCGCGTTGAACCCGAATGCGTTCCGCCGCAAACCAATCACCGAAGAGGCCATTCTGGCTTCGCCGGTGCTGAACTACCCGCTGACCCAGTACATGTTCTGCGCCCCCGACGAGGGTGCGGCGGCGGTAGTTATGTGCCGAGCCGACATGGCGCACAAGTTCACTGACAAACCGATCTACGTGCGAGCCACCGAGATCCGCACCCGCCGTTACGGTGCCTACGAGGTGCACGCCACCTTCGCGCCGTTGGACGAGGATGTTTCGCCGACGGTGTACGCGGCCAAAGCCGCCTACGAGGCCGCGGGCATCGGCCCGGAGGACGTCGATATCGCCCAGCTGCAGGACACCGACGCCGGTGCCGAGGTCATCCACATGGCCGAGACGGGTTTGTGTGCCGACGGCGAGCAGGAGAAGTTGGTGGCCGACGGCGCCACCGAGATCCACGGCTCGATTCCGGTCAACACCGACGGCGGGCTGATCGCCAACGGCGAGCCGATCGGCGCGTCGGGGCTGCGTCAGGTGCACGAGCTAGTGCGCCAGCTGCGCGGAGAGGCGGGCGAGCGTCAGGTGCCCGGCAACCCGCGCGTCGGCCTGGCACAGGTCTACGGCGCACCTGGTACCTCGTCGGCGAGCATCCTGTCGCTCTAGATCGCCGGTCCCAGCAGATCGTCGGCGTCGCGAATGACATAGCCGTAGCCCTGCTCGGCCAGAAACCGTTGCCGGTGCGCGGCGTACTCGGCATCAAGGCTGTCGCGGGCCACCACCGAATAGAACACCGCCCCGCCGCCGTCGGCCTTGGGCCGCAGTAGCCGGCCCAGCCGCTGCGCCTCCTCCTGCCGAGAGCCGAACGTGCCCGAAACCTGCACGGCCACTGCGGCTTCCGGCAGATCGATGGAGAAATTGGCGACTTTGGACACCACCAGGGTGTTCACCTCACCGCGACGGAAGGCGTCGAACAATGCCTCGCGCTCTGCGGTCTTGGTCGAGCCCTGGATCACCGGGGCATCCAGCACCTCTCCCAGCTCGTCGAGCTGGTCCAGGTAGGCGCCGATCACCAAGGTCTGCTCACCTGGGTGGCGGCTCAGGATCGAGCGGACCACCGCGATCTTCGAATGGGCCGTCGAGCAGACCCGGTAACGCTCGTCGGCTTCGGCGGTGGCGTACATCATCCGTTCGCTGTCGGTCAGCGTGACCCGTACCTCGATGCACTCCGCCGGTGCGATCCAGCCTTGTGCCTCAATGTCTTTCCACGGCGCGTCATAGCGTTTCGGACCGATCAGGCTGAACACGTCACCCTCGCGGCCGTCCTCACGGATCAGCGTGGCCGTCAACCCAAGCCGTCGCCGAGACTGCAGATCTGCGGTCATCCGGAACACCGGCGCCGGCAGCAGGTGCACCTCGTCGTAAACGATCAACCCCCAGTCGCGGCTGTCGAACAGCTCCAGGTGGCGGTACTCGCCCTTGGTGCGACGGGTGATTATTTGATAGGTGGCGATGGTGACCGGGCGGATTTCCTTACGTTCCCCGGAGTATTCGCCAATCTCGTCTTCGGTCAGTGAGGTGCGAGCGATCAGTTCGCGTTTCCACTGGCGGCCTGCGACGATGTTGGTGACCAGAATCAGCGTCGTCGCACTGGCTTTCGCCATGGCTGCCGCGCCGACAAGGGTCTTGCCCGCCCCGCAGGGCAGGACCACCACGCCTGATCCGCCCGCCCAGAAAGACTCGGTGGCCATCTCTTGGTAGTCGCGCAGATGCCAGCCGTCCTGGCGCAGGCTGATCGGATGTGCCTCGCCGTCGACATAGCCGGCCAGATCCTCGGCGGGCCAGCCGATCTTGAGCAGTATCTGCTTGATCCGGCCTCGCTCGCTGGGATGCACGACGACCGTGTCGTCGTCGATCCGCGCGCCCAGCATCGGTGCAATCTTTTTGTGGCGCAACACTTCCTCGAGCACCGCACGGTCCAGGCTGACCAGCGTCAGGCCGTGGGCCGGGTTCTTCATCAATTGCAGCCGCCCGTAGCGGGCCATGGTGTCGACGATGTCGACCAGTAGCGGCTGCGGGACGGCATAGCGGGAGTAGCTCACCAGCGCATCGACCACCTGCTCAGCGTCGTGGCCCGCGGCGCGCGCGTTCCACAATGCCAGCGGGGTGATGCGGTAGGTGTGCACATGCTCGGGTGCGCGCTCCAGCTCGGCGAACGGCGCGATCGCTGCCCGCGCCGCACCGGCCAGCTCATGGTCAACCTCGAGCAGCACGGTTTTGTCGGACTGAACAATCAGAGGGCCGTCGGGCATACGGTTGATTATCCGTTGTCCTCTGACACCACCGAGGTGATGCGGTGGATGGCGAACTCACGTGCGCGGCCGGAGGCGGAATCGAACGCCACCAGCTGGCCACCCGCCACCGTGATCGGCGACACCACCCGCTGGGTGGCGACCCCGGAGGCGTCGACGTAACCAATGACCACGGTGTCCTGCCGCAGGGCGGCGCGCTGCAGTAGCGACATGGCCACCGCCGGGTCAATCCGGACACTGCCAAACGGCGCGGTAGTCACCTTGCGTAGCACCGCAACGAGCGCGCTCAGGCTTTCCCCGCTCGGGCGCGGGATCGGGCGAAGCGGCCGACGGCGCTGCGGCGTGGGCACCCGGGCGCCGCGGGACCGGATGTCGACGATGGTGCCGGTGGAGTCCTCGGCGGCCGGGGCGAAGCCGGCGTCTTGCAAGGCCGCGAGCACTTCGCTGATCGGCGCCTGGGATATCGCCACTGTCGGGGCCAGCACCCGCAGGCCCAACGCTTGGGCCTGGGTGGAGGCCACCGCCTGGGCGAGCAGCGTCGGGTCTTCGCATCGCACGAACGACGCGGCGATGCCGATCCTCAGCTGCCCGTGCCGGCGTGCCACATCGTCGATTAGGTAGGTCAGCCCTTGCGGGACAGCCGTTTTGGAGTACTTGGTGAACAGCGAGTGCAATGCGTCGGCGGTTTTGCCGATGTCCAAGGCATGCCGGATGGACTGCTCACTGACGCGGTACACCATCGCCGCGCCCGCAGACTCGACGGTGGCCACCGCTGCCAGCTCCTCGGCGAGCTGACGTTCGAGCGGCCCGGGAACCACGACGGTCAGGTCGGCCTGAACCAGGAAGTGGTCGATCGGCGCGGGTAAGGCGCGTGCCATCGCGTCGACAACGTCGGCGCCTCCGCTATGTGAGCCGTCGTCAACGAACGCGCGGCCGGGCGTGCTGATCGCTCCGCGGCCCACCAGGCCGAGCAGGTGCGCCTCTTCCAGCAGGTCCGCCACTCGTGCCGGCTGTAGCCGCTTGGCCCAGCGCGGCCGCCGCCATATCAGCGCCGCCGATGCCGTGCTCTTGTCCACCGCCGCGCCGGTCGGCAGCTCGGCCAGCATGTCCAGCAGCAGCCGGCGGTCCAGCGGGGCCGCCGTCGAGTACAGCGAATCCGACAGCGCGGCATACGGTTTGGCGTCAGGTCCGCGGGTCCCGATCAACGCCGGACGGGCGGGTAGATCAAGCCAGGTATTGGCCAGCAGGTACCAACGGTCGGCGGCGGATGCCTCGTCGAACCGGTCGGCGGCCACCGTCGGCGCCCAATAGGGCGCCTCACCGCTGGCCGGTTGCGGATCGGGTAGCCCGCTGGCGATCAGGCCCGCCGCGGCGGCCAGCTCGAGGATCAAGCCCAGCCGGGTCTCGTCGATGCCGGTCACCTTCGCCAGCCGCCTGACCTCGCGCACCCCTAAGCCGCCGCTGCGCAGCTCGGAAATCGGTGCCGCGCTTAGTGTTTCGAGCAGCATATCGAGTTCACGTAGCAAGTCGATGACCGCACCTGCGGCTGCGGCGTCGGCGTCGGCAGACGTGGTGGCAACCACCGGATCCGGCGCGGCCAGCTGCGCCGGCCCGGGTTCCTCGCCGCGTAGCACCTGCCCGACATGGCGGGGCAGGATCACCGTGTCGGCGTCGATTCGGCGCAGCAGTCCCAGCGCGAGCAGCTGGGGCACCGGCCGATCCGCGGAAGCGCCGGGCGCGGCGTCGCGGGTGCGCCCCAACGGCGACCCCTCCAGCAGCTTGTCCAGCAATTCCCGCTGTGAATCGTCGAGGCCGTCGATCAACTCGGCAATCTGCTCGCCGCTCGCCGAAGCGTCTTCCAAGGTCACTTGCCCTGGATGCCAGGGCAGCCCGGCACCGGCATCGGGGGCCGTGCGGAGTTCGGTGTCACCCCAAACCAGAGCGCGTTCCTTGAGGTCGTCGAGGGCGCCGAGCACCTCGGATTCGGGCGCACGACCGTCGATCAACGCGAGCAACTTGGCAACGGGCACCGACGAGGTATCCGCGTGCAGAACCAGCAGCGCGTCGATCACCGCTAACCGCAGGAAATCCAGTTCGTCGGTGGCGGCCGTGACTGACTGTCGGGCATGGGCGCGGGCGGCCAGGGCCGCGATGCTGCCCGGCGGCGGCTGGGCAAGGTCGGGCCGCAGCTCCAGCAGGCGGATCAGCCGCTCGTCGGGCAAGTCGGCCAGCCAGGACCCCAGCGGGATGCCCGGGGTTTGTTCGGTCATTGCTGACCAGCGTAAAGCAGCCGGGGGAGTAGCCGCCTACGGCGGGGTTTCACCGCCGAGTGGCCAGTTGTCACACGAATTTTTGCGAATCGCGTGGAATAAGTGGCCACTCGGTCGGGGTGACCCGGATCTGAGAGCCGAGCCGTCAAGGCTGCCCAAGACCTGTCAGAATGGGACGCGTGGCTGACAACGCTGGCGATAAAGCGCAGAAGACCCGTTACGTCGACAGAGGCTGGCCGACGACCAACCCAGACGACCACGCGGTGAGCGAACTGGCAACCGATCGGGTAGGCGCACTGTCTCCCTACGGCGACGTGGTCTTCCCGCTACCTGCTGACGAGCTGCCTTACCTACATCCCGTCACGGTGGTCAACCGCTAGGCGGCCGATGCCCCGGCGCCTTACGCGAGCGACGACAGGGCCGGGTTATTGCTCACACTCTGCGACTGGATCGCTTTGAGCAGGTCTTTGACGTAGCTCGGGTCCATGTTCTGCGGCGGTGCCACCGGCAGCCCCTTGCTGGTGTCGGGCAGGTTCGCCGGATCTAGCAGGGGTGCGAGCTGCGAGGGCACCTGCAGGTCGTGTATCGCGGAGCCCGCTGCGGCGGGATCGGTCGGCAACCCCGGGACTGTCGGCAGGCTCGGGCCCGGGACCGGTGCGGGGTCGTCGGCGAAGGTCCAATGCGCCACGGTCGTGGCTTGGTGGACATCTGACGGCGCATC
>NZ_JBAPPI010000290.1:0-3732 GCF_049280035.1 Mycobacterium sp.
ATGCTCGCTCACGCGGATTTCACTAGGCAGAAGACGTGCGCATCCTGATGCGTGTCGGATTGTTCAGCGCCGGGGGCGCCGGGGGGGACAACGCCGTTCACCAGTATCCGGCAGCCGACGTGATCACCGCCGTGAACTTGCGCCGAGATGCTGGCGGACACCACCGTGAGCGTGGTCGTCTCCGTGCGCGACCACGGCAACGTCGTGAGATCAACCCGATGCGGATGCCCGTCGACGTCCGCCCAGACGAGCATCCCCCCCGTCCCGATGGAGCCGGACAACTCATACACGACCTGTTTGGGACTGAACTCCGGAGGTGCTTGCGGGGGAAGGACGGTGATGACAGGCGGGGGGGCGGAAAATTCGTGCACCTTCCACATCAACACCCCACCCAAAGAGAGCGCAACAACGGCAACCAATGGCATCCAGACTCGCGCCAAGACAGTCCTGCCGACTGAACGAGGGCTCACTCCATCACCTTTCGGAATCCGGTCCCCGACGTCGTGTCCTCGCTTCGTCCCCGACCCCGGTGTCAAGGCCACACCCCTCGGCCGTATATCAACTAGGTTGAGATATGGCCGCTATGACACTACCAGCCGCGGCAGGAACGCAAGCAAGCGGTGTGTGACGTTATCAGCTGCTGGTGCTGTCGGCAGCACGTCCGAACCAACTTCCAATTCACCGGAAATCAACGGTTTGTGCCACACCATATGCCTTGTGTTGCTTCAAGCCATTTTCCGTAGTCGCCCTTTCAACCTTGCGCTGCGGAGAAGCCGAATGGCGAGGTTTGTGGAGGTCAACATGGGGATCAGCCCGAGGAATGTCCGCTCGGAGGGCGTGGCTCCATGCAAGTAGTAAAGACTGCCAAATACAAAAAAGCAGCCCAGCATGAACAAAGTGCCGGGGATGCAGAATGCCATCGGCGAACTACGATCGGCAACGATTTGCTTCGCATAATTCAGCTCATCGGTCGACATGGGTTCGCGTTTACGTACTTTCTTTAGAACCGCTTTGGTGCTCCAAATTTCTTCGCTTATCGGAGCCGGCGTTCGATCTCCCAGCCGCTTCACGTGTACAGCGGCAAAGGCTGCGAACACCAACGCCAGCGCAAGGGCGACTATGGTCACAAAACCAAACAAAGCCGATTCCACTATTCCGCTCCTCCGCTCCCGCCGAAGTACCGAAGATTTCTCAAGACGCTACCTCGTCGAGTCGCACCCGGGGCCTCGGCTTACACCCCGCAACCGCCCTGGTCATGGTTCGTCCAGGTAGCGAGGGTGAAATCTTCGGTCTACATCTATACCAGCGACGCGCCTCGCCGTACGATCTCGAAATGCTGCAGGGGCCGAACCGCCCGGCGGGGCCAGTGACTTTCACTTGCGCGATGTACCGCCCAATCTGCGAGTGTTGACGCTTGGTCGGCCCGATCATTTGGCGTCACCTGTTGATCAAACAGCTCATTCCTGTACGCGGAGGCCGACGCTGATATCGAAGGTCGCGATGATCACTGGAGCCAGCCGGGGGATCGGTGACGCGACGGCACGGGTTCTTGCCGAACGCAGGTTTCGGGTGGTTGTCAACTACCGGTCGAGCACCGCGGAAGCCGAGGATGTGGTTGCGGCCATTAAACAGCTCGGTGGAAAGCTGGACCGAGAACTGCACGCCGCGTTTCTTCTCACCAAAGCTGTTGTGCCGGGCATTGACTTCCCGTGGCTATGGCCGTTTGTTCTATCTCACCGCCGAGCCGTCGCGGCATCCGCGCAACGGCATGATCAACCTGGGCGTCCCAAAGGCGGCCATGAATCAGTTTGCGCGTTACATCGCACTCGAGCTGGCGCCGCACGGAATCACCGCCAACCTCGTCGCACCGGCAACGGTGCAGGGTCCGGATGATGCGGTGCGAGAGATCACCGACCAGCTCGATACTCGGATCCGGTTCAATTCCGTTGCGGACGGCGGAGAACCGGGATTCGCTGAAGTGCCTGCGGATAGGTGACAGATATGACTGATGCATTCGTTCTTGGCGGGACACGCACACCGTTTGGGCGCTACGGGGGATCGCTGTCGCATCTGAGACCTGATGATCTGCTGGGCATGACGATGCGAGGCGCCTGTGAGCGCGTCGGGGTACCCCTCGAGCAGATCGAAGACATCATGGCGGGTTGCGTCAACGTAGCCCACGAGGGACTGGGCGACGTCGGCCGATGGGCCGCACTGGCCGCCGGGTTCCCCGACAGTGTCGCGGCGGCCACGATCAACCGGTTCTGCGGCTCGTCAGTGAGTGCGACGGTGGCCATCAGCCACGCGATCATGGCCGGCGAGTTGAATGTCGGCATCGCCTGCGGGGTCGAGTCGATGTCCCGATCGGGATGGGCCTTCATGAAAGGGGACGCACCGTTCTCCCCGCGCGGTCCTATTTTCCTGCTGGACACGATGTGGGCTGGGGCCGGCGGCCCACCAAACCCGGTCTTGTTGGCCCGCAACGCGTACATCTCGATGATCGAGACAGCGCAGAACGTGTCCGATCGTTACGAGCTGACACGCGAGGAGATAGATGCGTTCGCCTTGCGGTCCCAACACCGGGCCGCAGCGGCCCGTGATTCCGGCCGACTGGCCAAAGAGATTATGCCCGTGCCGATCCCGGCAACCAGGAAAGCCGCGGCGCGGGTGTTCGAGCACGACGAGTTCATTCGCGACGACACCACCGCCGAACGGCTGGCCGCTCTGCCGGTCCAGGCCGGGACCACCCAGATGACCGCCGGCAACTCATCCCCGCTCACCGACGGGGCCAGCGCGGTCGTGATCGCGTCAGGAGAGAAGGCGGCCGAGCTTGGTGTCGCCCCGCTGGCCAGGGTGGTGTCGTCAGCCGTCTACGCGCTCGATCCACTGATCATGGGACTTGCGCCGGCGTGGGCGATTCCCTTGGCGCTCAAGCGCGCCGGACTCACCCCCGACCGGGTCGACGTTTGGGAAGTGCACGAAGCATTCAGCGCACAAGCGCTCGGGGTGCTGCGTGAGCTATCCAACCAGCTGGACGGGTTCACGATCCCCGACGACAAGCTCAACCCCAACGGAGGGGCGGTCGCGACCGGGCACCCATTCGGCGCCTCAGGCACAAGGTACGTGCTGACCCTGGCCACCGAACTGCGGGAGCGCAAGGTGCGATACGGGGTAACTGGTGTGTGCATCGGCTCGGGGCAGGGCATTGCGCTAGTCCTGGAGAACCCTGAAGCCGTGGCATGAAGGCGATGGCCGGTGTCGATATGCCACCACAGCTGCCCACGGTGGCAACCGCCGCCGACGGTGTCACCCGCTGCCGTTGGGCTACCGAGACGGGCCGCGATTTGACCGGCTATCACGACCAGGAATGGGGAACGCCGACGCGCGATCAGGCCGCGCTTTTCGAAGCGCTCGTTCTGACGTACTTCGAGAACGGTTTGTCATGGGCGACTGTCTTCGACAAACGAGACAACTTTCGTGCGGCGTTTCGCGGATTCAACCCCGAGGCCGTTGCCGCGATGACCCCCGAGGACGTCGAACGATTGATGGCCGATACCTCCATCGTTCGCAATCGGCGAAAGATCGAGGCCACGCTACACAACGCCCGTGTCCTGTCGAAATGCTCGTTGTCGCAACTGGTGTGGCAACACCAACCGCGCAAGCACCACCGACTGCGGAGCTGGGCCGATGGCCGAATGGCAAGCCCGGAGTCGCGCCAACTTGCCCTAGCGT
>NZ_JBAPPI010000291.1:0-19607 GCF_049280035.1 Mycobacterium sp.
AACGCGCCGCGGCGGCGACCGCCACGAGCACCGCGCGGAAACCGTCGGCCGTGCCATCGTCTCGCACGTACACCGCCTCATCGGACACCGCCACCGCCGCGTCGCTGCCGGCCGTCAGCCAGACCGCGGGGAGCTCAGCCGGAACAATCAGCACCGTGACCGCGTCCAGGGCATCGAACGCCCCGGGATGCCGGCGAACCCAGTCCTCGGTAAGCGCCACCGCTTCGGCCCCCGACGTCTGCACCTGCCCGATCAGGTCCTCGCCGGACGCCGAACCGAACCGGCACAACACCCGCAGCGGTGCCTCGGTCGCCACGGTGTGTGCGGCATAGTCCTCCAACGCTTCCACCGCCTCGGCCATGGCGGCCAGGTCGGGCACTTGATCGGCCCCCAGCTCCAGCCGTGAGTGGGCATCGGTCTCCAAAATCCGCGACAGCAGGATTTCACCCGGGCTGCGCCCGGCCAACGCCACGTCAGCCAACCGCAATAACCGCTCGGTCATCCAGCCCGGCGCCGCGTCCGCGACCACCAGCACGCGGTAGATCTGTTCGGCGCCCAGCTCGGCCTTGATGGCGGCTTCGATGTCGCGTTGCACCGCCTTGTCCGGGTAGACGATCCGCAGCAGCGGTTCGGTGATCACCGTGGTGAGCAGCGCCATCACCACCATCATCGTGAACATCTCGGTGTCAAGGACACCGAGATGCTTGCCGATCAGCAGAATCACCAACTCGGTCAGCCCGCGGGTGTTCATCAACACCGCGATCGCGGCGCTGTGCTGGAAGCTCATCCGCTGTGTGCGGGCACCGGCGAAAGCGCCGCCGAACTTGCCGCCGATAGCCACCGCCAGAATCAACACGAGCTGCCACAGCAGGCCCGGATCCCTGAACGCGCGCAGGTTTACCCCGAAACCGGCCACCACAAAGAAGATTGGCAGCAGCAGCAAGACGCTGACCTGTTCGATCCGCTCGAGGATCTCGCGGCGGAACTCGTGCGCATCCGCCCGCGGCATGATTGCGCCGAACAAAAATGCGCCGAAAATCTCGTGTATACCGATTCTTTCGGTGATCAACGCCGACAACAGCACGCCGACGAGGACGATCGCCAGCATATCGGGGGTTACCCGGCCGGCCCGCCGGTACCAGTTCATCATCCGCGCCAGCAGCGGCCGCACGACCACGAACATCACCGTCACAAACAGCGCCGACACCGCGACGATGCGCACCACCGACCCCAGACCGTTGCCCTTGACCACCGCGTACACAAAAGCCAGCAACGTCCAAGCCAGGATGTCGTCGACCGCCGCGGCCGCAAGCGCCACAACCCCGATGCTGGTGCGGTTCATGTGACGTTCGGCCAGAATCCGCGCCAGCACCGGAAACGCGGTGATGGACATCGCCACACCCATGAACAGCATCAAGCCCAGCAGCGGCACCTTCTTGCCGTCGACCACGTCGTGCATCGGATAAAGACTCACTGTCAACAACGCGCCCAGCGCAAACGGCGCGACGATCGAGGCCAGCGAAATCGTGCCGGCGCGCCGCTGGTGGCCGCGGATCAGCGCGATGTCGAGCTCCAGACCGACGATGAACATGAACAGCACCAGCCCGAGCTCGGCCAGGATTTTGAGATACGGCTGCACATCGACGGGAAAAAGCCGGGTGTCGAAGTGGCCGGGCAACAGGCCCAGCAGACTCGGGCCGAGAGCGATCCCCGCGACGATTTCGCCGATCACCGCGGGCTGGCGGAACCTGCGCGCCACCCACCCGAACAGGCGCGCCAGCGCGACGATCACCGCAATGTCGAGCAGGACATACGGGAATACCGCAATCACGGCCAACAGTGCACCATAATCAGCTTGACCGCCGCACCGGTTCCGCAACCGTCGGCACCCGACTAAGGACGCCCCGATGCCCGCCGACACAGACTCCGTCCCCGC
The DNA here is from genome assembly GCF_049280035.1 of Mycobacterium sp. Taxonomy (GTDB): domain Bacteria; phylum Actinomycetota; class Actinomycetes; order Mycobacteriales; family Mycobacteriaceae; genus Mycobacterium. The sequence goes on from NZ_JBAPPI010000291.1 coordinate 1,937, forward strand.
CGCAATCGCCGACTACCGGATCCTGGGCGTGCTCGGCGAAGGCAACAACGGCCGGTTCTACCTCGCCGAACCGCCCACGCGCCTCGGCCTTTCCACTGACCGGGTGGCCGTCAAGGTGTTCACCGCCCCGGTCAGCACGGATGCGTACCGGCGCGGCGTGCGTGAGTTGCGCGCGTTCGCGGCGGTGCCCTCCCCGAGGCTGGTGCGCATCTACGACGTCGTGCTGGAGGACAATTTCTTCTACGCGATGGAGTACTTCCCGATCGGCTCGCTGGCCTCGCCGGCGCGTCCTGTGTCACGATCAGAGATCCTGCACGCCCTCGAGCACGCCGCGCGCGCCGTCCACGAGCTACACGAGCACGGGTTGGTGCACGCCGACATCAAGCCCTCCAACGTGATGCTCACCGCCGACGGCGCCAAGCTGTCGGATCTGGGACTGGCGCGGGTGCTCAACTCTGCGGCGACGGTGACAAGTTTCGCGCCGGAGACCTCCGTCGAATTCCTGGACCCCTCCCTGCTGCACGGCGAAATCCCTTCCCGCGCAACGGATATCTGGTCGCTTGGCGCAACGATCAACCGGTCGCTGTCGGGGGAGGGCTTGTACGGGGATCTGCCGGTGGGTCAGCCCATGCTAGCCATCCGCACGGTGATGTCGGCACATCCGCGGATATCGGGCAAGCTGACCGCCGCTGAAAGCGAACTGGTCCAGCGCTGCCTCGCCCCAGCTGAAACGCGGCCGGCGACCGCCGCCGAGGTCAGCGACGCGCTGGCCGCCCTGCGGTAGCCGCCGAAAAAGGGCGTTCCTCGAAACGTCATGCGCCCGGGTGCGAGCCCGAATGCCACCCGTTCGTGGCTCACAGCCGCAGCCGCTCAGTCGGCGAGCGATGCCTCGCCGGCCGTCGCTCGGCCCGCCGCTCTGCTTGCGCCACCGCCTCTTTCGGAGCTTCGGCCGACGTGTTGCCCGGACAACCCGCGCGGCAGCCCCTGCGCCCGCCGGGCGGCGCACATCTTTCGCCGCGTGGTTGAGTCCGGGTGTCGCCAATGGTCGGGCGACGTCAAAATGGGAAACTAACATCGCTGATGACCGCAGACTTGGGAGCGCGATGACCGGAACTCGTCTCAGGTACGGTCTGCTGGGACCGTTGCTGATGACCGTGGCTGGCACGCCCGTGGCATTGGGGACGCCGAAACAGCGGGCAATACTGGCCATGCTGCTGATCAACCGGAATCGCGCCATCGGCACGGAGTCATTGATCGACGCCGCCTGGGACCAGTCACCGGTGTCAGCAGCACGTACCAGCATCCACTCCTATGTGTCTAACCTGCGGCGCGTACTAGCCGACGCCGGGGCTAATCCCTACGAAGTGTTGGCCAGCGCACCGCCGGGTTATCGACTCAGCGTCGCTGAGGGCGATTGCGATATGGACCGCTTCATCACCGAGAAGACCGCGGGGATGAACGCTGCCGCAGCGGGACGATTCGATCAGGCCAGTGGCCACTTTTCGGCCGCGCTGAACGAATGGCGCGGGGCGGCGCTTGATGACTTACGCGACTTCGCTTTCGTCGAGGCGTTCGCCACCGCGCTGACCGAAGACTATATGTTGGTCCAAATCGCCCGTGCAGAAGCCGAAATCGCGTCCGGACGTGCCAGCGCCGTCATCGGTGAACTCGAAGCACTCGCCGCCAACCATCCCTATCGTGAACCGCTGTGGGCCAAGCTCATCACCGCCTATTACGTTGCTGAACGCCAATCCGACGCCCTAGAGGCCTATCGACGACTCAAAACGGTGCTGGCCGAGGATCTGGGTATCGACCCGGGACCCACACTTAACGCCCTGCACGCGCGAATCCTGCGTCAGGAGCGGCTGGACATAAAAGAGGGCGCCAAGACCACCGCCAGGCGCGCCATGTCCACCGCACGCACCGTGTTCACCGGCCAGTCCGTTGTCGCCGGGTTGCGTGACGGCGCCGGGCGGCACTATCCGTTACAAGCGGCCGCCACCCGCATAGGGCGCCTTCCGGATAACGACATCATTCTGGACGACGACGATGTCAGCAGGCACCACGCCGTAATCATCGATACCGGAGGCAGTTTCGTGATTACCGATTTGAGGTCGGCCAACGGCGTGCAAGTGCAGCACCTGCAACTGCGTCCCAGCGCCACCCTTGCCGACGGTGACCTCATCAACATCTGCGGCCACGAGTTCACCTTCGAGATCCAACGACGATGAGACTCAACGCCTGACCCACCTGAGCCGAGCGCTGCGACATTTACAAAAGAGATCAACCGTCGGCTATCGCCGACCACACGAACACGCCAAGAATCTTCCAAGCCGTCGGCTGAAACCTATGGGTAGCCGGCCGCGAGGTCCGGCCGTAGCGACCCACTCAAGCACTCCGACCCGGACATCGTCCCGGAGAAAGCGAAAGAAGATGATGACGACACAACCACAGCCGGCTGGCTGGTACCCCGACCCCACCGTCAAGCGCGGCCAGAAGTATTGGGACGGCAACGAATGGGAGCAAGACCTGGGCCCCGCACCCGAGGCGCAGCCCCGCCCGTTGCCCGAAACTCAAGCCTTCGTCGACCACGCCCGTCAGCAGTCGCCGGGCAACGGGCACCTCTACAAGAATCCGGTCCTTTATGCAATTGGCGGCCTCTTTTTTCCACCTCTGGTCCTTTTCCTCATGGGAGGGAGCAGGGCGACCTGCGCCTGGATGGCAGGTCTCTGGGTCCTCTTCTGGATCACCATCTGGTTTTTCGGTATCGGAGTAATCTTTGCGCTTGCCGTCGACAGCTGGTCGGTGATGGCCTGCTACCAAGAGGCCGTCAAGCAGAACAAAGCCCTCGGTTTGGCTTAGCGCCGACATCACCCAACGGCACGGCTAATGCTGACGCCCCGCCCGTCACGCCGAGCGGGCCTCCTGTGCGGCACGGAGCCGCTCCAGCGCCTGGCGTACTTGCGAGCCATCGGTCGTCGGCCAGAACGGCGGCAGGGAGGCGCGCAGGTAGCCGCCGTAGCGTGCGGTGGCCATCCGGGAGTCCAGCACCGCGACCACGCCTCGGTCGTCGACGCCACGCAGTAGCCGCCCGGCGCCTTGCGCCAGCAACAGCGCGGCGTGGCTGGCGGCGACGGCCATGAACCCGTTGCCGCCGTGCGCGGCTACCGCACGCTGCCGGGCGGACAGCAGTGGATCGTCGGGCCGCGGAAATGGAATGCGGTCGATGATGACCAACGACAACGACGGGCCGGGCACGTCGACGCCCTGCCACAGCGACAGCGTGCCGAACAACGACGTCTCCGCATCGGCGGCGAACTGCTCGACAAGCGCGGCGGTGCTGTCGTCGCCTTGGCACAACACCGGTGTCGAAAGTCTTTCGGCCATGGCCTCGGCCGCGGCGCGGGCCGCCCGCATCGACGAGAACAACCCGAGCGTTCGCCCGCCCGCCGCGGTGACGAGGTCGGCGATCTCGCTCAGCTGCTCGGCCGTGCCGGTGCCGTCGCGCCCGGGCGGGGGCAAATGCGCGGCGACGTAGAGGATCCCGGCTTTGGCGTGCTGGAACGGTGATCCGACATCGATTCCGCACCAACGCGTTTCGGCGTCAGCCTGCGGGTCGGCCAGGCCCCAGGCCGTCGCCATCGCGTCGAAGGAACCGCCGACGGTCAGTGTCGCGGACGTCAAGACCGCAGTCGACCCGGCGAATAACCGGTCGCGCAGCAGTCCGGCCACCGACAGCGGCGCCACTCGTAGCACGGCACGCGTCGAACCCCGGTTGTCTTCTTGGTCCAGCCACACCACGTCGGTCCGGTCGGGGATCGCCGGCGCGAACGACATCAGCATCCGCGATGCGGTGTCGGCGATCTCGGTGAGGCTGGCGACGGCCTCGGTGCGCGCCGACGCGGCCTTGGTATCGGCCGGGGAAGTGTCGATCGCCGAACGCGCTGCGCTGGCTGCATCTCGCAGCGCGGTGAGATGAGTCGCCAGCTCGTCGTCGAGGTGGTCAATGCGACCTGCAGTGGCGTTCTGGATTGCCGCGGTGAACCTGGTGGACGCCCCTTCCCACCGCTGCATCAGTTCCGGTTCGACCAGTCTGGTGATGCGCCGCGAGGCGACTCCGAGCGCGGTCGACGTCAATTCGCCGCTGGCCACCCCGGTCACTCGGTCCACCAGATCGTGTGCCTCGTCGACGACCAGCAGCTGGTGTTCTGGCAGCACGGCCGAGTCGGCGACGGCGTCGATGGCCAGCAGTGCGTGGTTGGTGACGACGATGTCGGCTCGGCCGGCTGTGGCGCGGGCGCGTTCGGCGAAGCATTCGGTGCCGAACGGGCAGCGTGCCATGCCGAGGCATTCCCGCGCGGACACGCTGACCTGCGACCAAGATCGGTCGGCTACACCAGGTTTGACGTCGTCGCGGTCACCGGACTCCGTCGTCGACGCCCAGGCGGTGAGCCGTTGCACGTCGCGACCCAACGCGGTGGCCGCCTGCGGCTCGAAAAGCTCGTCTTGCGGTTCGTCATCTGAACTCGCTGCCGATCCATTGTGAATCTTGTTCAGGCACAAGTAATTCTGGCGGCCCTTCAGCAGCGCGAATCGCGGCGCGCGGGGCAGCGCATCGGTGAGCGCATCGGCCAGCTGGGGCAGATCGCGATTGACCAGCTGGCGCTGCAGGGCGATCGTCGCGGTGGACACCACGACCGGCGTGTCCTCGGAGACGGCGCGAACAATCGCCGGAACAAGGTAAGCCAACGACTTTCCGGTGCCGGTTCCCGCCTGTACCGCCAGGTGCTCGCCGGTTTCGAAGGCGTGGGCGACCGCCGTGGCCATCTGCAGTTGGCCGCTGCGCTCGCTGCCGCCCAGCGCCGCCACCGCGGTGGCCAGCAGCTCAGGCACTGACACCGGCAACTCGTCGGGCGTGGCTACTCCTGTTGGTCGATGGGCTGACGTCGGGCCGGGATTTGCGTCGTGGGAATCGCCGGATCGCCGTGCGACAACATCAGACCCTCCCACGGCAAGCTTCGCAAGCCCGACGTCACCAGGTCGCGCGCCGCGCCCAAATCCACATCAATCACCGGCTGCCCATCGCGCACCAGTGGAATCGTCAACACCCGAGACGGTTCAGTGGTCGGGGGCCGGCGTCCCGCGGGATGCACGATCTCCTCGGTGATCGTGCCGGTCGGACGACGCAGCCGAAGCGCCTCCTTGTGGCCGCCGTGCGACTCTTTCCGGGGGCTGCGCTTCTCGACCGGAACGCCGTCCACTTCGACCAGCTTGTAGATCATGTTCGCCGTCGGCGCGCCCGACCCGGTCACTAGCGAAGTGCCAACCCCGTAGCTGTCGACAGGTTCGGCCCGCAATCCGGCGATGGCGAATTCATCCAGGTCACCGGACACGACAATGCGGGTCTGGGTCGCCCCCAGCCGGTCGAGCTGCTCGCGGACCTGACGAGCCAGCACGCCCAAGTCCCCGGAGTCGATTCGCACCGCCCCAAGCCCGGTGCCGGCGGCCGCCACTGCGTTGTCCACACCTGTCGTCACGTCGTAGGTGTCGACCAGAAGCGTGGTGCCGGGACCGAGTGCGTCGACCTGTGCTGTGAACGCGGCCAGCTCGTCGGGCGCCTCGGGGCCGGTGTGTAGCAGGGTGAACGCGTGCGCGCTGGTGCCTTCCGTCGGAACGCCGTAGCGACGGCGGGCCTCCAGGTTGGATGACGCGGCGAAGCCGGCAATGTAGGCAGCGCGGGCCGCGGCGACTGCGGCGCGCTCATGGGTGCGCCGTGAGCCCATTTCGATCAACGGTCGCCCCTCGGCTGCGCTGACCATTCGCGCGGCGGCCGATGCAACGGCGCTGTCGTGGTTGAAGATCGACAGCGCGAGCGTCTCGAGCACCACACATTCAGCGAAGCTGCCGTGCACCGAAAGCACCGGCGAGCCAGGGAAATACAGTTCGCCCTCGGCATAGCCGTCGACATCACCGCCAAAGCGATACTCGCGCAGGTAGGCCAACGTGTCGCGGTCGAGAAATTCCGCCAGCGATTCGCACGCGATGTCGTCGAACCTGAATTCAGGCAGAGCTTCCAAAAATCGGCCCGTCCCGGCCACCACCCCGTAGCGGCGCCCGTCGGGCAGCCGGCGGGCGAACAGCTCAAACGTGGTCCGGCGATCCGCGGTGCCATCGCGCAGCGCCGCTGCCAGCATGGTCAACTCGTACCTGTCGGTCAGCAGCCCGGCGAAACCCGAGTCGTTCACATCGCAACGGTATCGGGTTCGTTGCTGCGGCTCGCTATCCTAGAAGCCATGGTTGCGTCAGCCCCGACAAAGCCGGGAACCACCGGGCAACGGGAAGCCGACCCGGTCGAGACCACCGCCGCTCCCTGGGTGACCATCGTGTGGGACGATCCGGTCAACTTGATGAACTATGTGACGTATGTCTTCCAGAAGCTGTTCGGCTACAGCGAGCCGCACGCCACCAAGCTGATGTTGCAGGTCCACAACGAAGGCAAAGCCGTGGTGTCGGCGGGCAGCCGCGAATCCATGGAGACCGACGTGTCCAAGCTGCATGCGGCCGGGTTGTGGGCCACCATGCAGCAGGACCGCTGAGACCGAGGGCATCCGGGTCTCCACGTGCGCAAGTGGAAGCGGGTTGAGACCGCTGACGGTCCCCGTTTTCGGTCCGCGCTGGATTCGCATGAGGCGACCTTGCTCAAGAATCTGGTCGACTCGATGATCGGACTGCTCGACGAACGGGAATCATCGTCGCCGCCAGACGAACTTGAGCAAATCACCGGCATGAAGACCGGCAACTCCGACCCCCCTGACAATGCGACGCTGCAACGGCTGCTGCCGGACTTCTCGAAGCCCGACGACGCCGCCTCTGAAGCGATCGAGAGTCTGAATGCAGCCCTGCGCAGCCTGCGCGAGCCAGAAATCATCGCCGCCAAACGTGTTGCGGCACAACAGCTGTTGGCTACAGTGCCCGACGACGGCGGTCGATTCGAGCTGACCGAAGATGACGCGAACGCCTGGATCGCTGCCGTAAACGACCTCCGGCTGGCACTGGGCACCATGCTCGATATCCGCCCCGAGGGCCCCGATCGACTGCCCGAGGACCATCCGATGGCCTCGCACCTCGACGTCTATCAATGGCTGACCTTCCTGCAGGAGTACCTGGTCTTAGCGCTGATGGAGTCGCGATGAACTCGATCACCGACGTCGGGGGGATCCTGGTCGGCCACCACCACCGGCTGGACCCCGACGTGACGACGGGTGCCGGTTGGGCGCGCGGCGTCACGGTTGTCCTGACGCCGCCCGGCACGGTGGGCGCCGTGGATTGCCGCGGCGGTGCGCCCGGCAGCCGGGAGACCGATCTGCTCGATCCGGTCAACAGCGTGCGTTATGTGGACGCGGTGCTGATCGCCGGGGGCAGCGCCTACGGATTAGCGGCCGCGGACGGAATCATGAGCTGGCTCGAGGAGCGCAACCGCGGCGTGGCGATGGCTGGCGGGGTGGTACCGATCGTGCCGGGCGCGGTGATCTTCGATCTGGACGTCGGCGACTGGAGCCACCGGCCGACGGCCGAGTTCGGCTACGCCGCCTGTCAGGCGGCCGGCGCCGACGTCGCGGTGGGCACGGTCGGTGCTGGAGCGGGGGCGTGCGCTGGTGTGCTGAAGGGCGGTGTGGGGACCGCGTCGACGACGCTGTCGTCGGGGGTGACCGTCGGGGCGCTGGTCGCGGTGAACTCCGCGGGCAATGTCGTGGACCAGGCGACCGGCCTGCCGTGGCTGAGCTACCTGGCCGACGAGTTGGGTCTGACGGCGCCGCCCGATGAGCAGCTCGCTGCGCTCGCGGAGCTCGAATCCCCGCTGAGCTCGCTGAATACCGCGGTCGCGGTGGTCGCGACCGATGCCGCGCTGAGCCCGGGCGCCTGCCGACAGGTTGCCAGCACCGCTCACGATGGACTCGCCCGCAGCATCCGGCCGGCGCATACCCCGGTGGACGGCGACATGGTGTTCGCGCTGGCCACCGGCGCCGTCGAGGTGGCGCCGTCGGCCGACACGCCGGCCGCGTTCTCGCCGGAGACGCCGCTGGTCACCGCGGTAGGCGTTGCGGCGGCTGACTGCCTGGCCCGCGCGGTGCTGGTCGGTGTCATCGCCGCCCAGTCGGTCGCCGGAATACCGACCTACCGGGACCTGTTGCCCGGGGCGTTCCAGCGACGCGCCGGCGACGATAGAGAAACAGAGCGATGAGGTGGGGGTCCCCCGCGTGCGGGGGCGACATTGCCTTCGTGGTAGCCGACGCCTGGTGGAAGTATCTGTCCACCGGCGCCTACGCCGGTAGTTTGGAGGAAGCGGAAGACGCTTTAGAAGGGCAGCTATGAGCATGACCACACCGGTGGGGCAACCGAAGAAGCGCTCCCCGTGGCTGGTCGGCGGAGCCACGATCATCAGCTTCGTGGCGCTGCTCTACATCGTCGAGCTGTTCGACTCGATGGACCACCACAAGCTGGATCAGAACGGCATCCGGCCGCTGGAGGCCGACGGTCTTTGGGGCATTTTGTTCGCTCCGCTGCTGCACGCGAACTGGGCGCATCTGATCGCCAACACCGGGCCCGCGCTGGTGCTGGGTTTTCTGGTGACCCTGGCCGGGATGTCGCGGTTCCTGTGGGCGACGGCGATCGTGTGGATCGTCGGCGGTTTCGGTACCTGGCTCATCGGCAGGGTGGGATCGTCGTGCGGCCTGGAGACCGATCACATCGGCGCCTCGGGGCTGATCTTCGGCTGGTTGACCTTCCTGCTGGTGTTCGGATTCTTCACCCGCTCGACCTGGCAGATCGTCATCGGGATCCTGGTACTGCTCGGCTACGGCGGGGTCCTGTGGGGCGCCGTGCCGGTGCTCAACGTGTGCGGTGGTGTGTCCTGGCAGGGACATCTCTGCGGAGGCATTGCCGGCGTGCTGGCCGCCTACCTGTTGTCCAGCCCGGAACGCAAGGCCCGGGAACATCGGCGTGCCTCGCCGCGATCAGCGACGTGAGCCGGCATGAGTAATGCATTAGCGCCCATCGGGGTGTTCGACTCCGGTGTCGGCGGGTTGACGGTGGCGCGCGCCATCATCGATCAGCTGCCCGACGAGGACATCATCTACGTCGGCGACACCGGCAACGGTCCCTACGGGCCGCTGACGATTCCCGAGATTCGCGGGCATGCGCTGGCCATCGGCGACGACCTCGTCGACCGCGGAGTCAAGGCTTTGGTGATCGCCTGCAATTCGGCATCCTCGGCCTGCCTGCATGACGCGCGGGAACGCTACGACGTGCCCGTCGTCGAAGTGATTCTGCCCGCGGTGCGTCGCGCCGTCGCCGCAACTCACACTGGCCGCATCGGTGTGATCGGCACCCAGGCCACCGTCGCCTCGGGCGCCTATCAGGACGCGTTCGCCGCCGCCCGCGACACCGAGATCACCGCGGTGGCCTGCCCACGGTTCGTCGATTTTGTCGAGCGTGGCATCACCAGTGGGCGCCAGGTGCTCGGATTGGCCGAGGGCTATCTCGAGCCGCTGCAGCGCGCCGGTGTCGACACGCTGGTGCTGGGCTGTACGCACTATCCGCTGCTTTCCGGACTGATTCAGCTGGCAATGGGCGAGTCCGTCACGCTGGTCTCCAGCGCCGAGGAGACCGCAAAAGAGCTGCTCCGGGTGCTCACAGAACTTGAACTGCTGCGACCGCATGACGCCCCGCCCGCCACCCGGGTGTTCGAAGCCACCGGCGACCCCGAGGCGTTCACCAAACTTGCGGCTCGATTTCTCGGCCCAGCGGTCACCGGCGTTGAACCCGTTCGTCACACCCACGTTTCCTAGGTATGCAGATGATTCTGATCACCCAATGCGGCAATGTTTTCTCCATCGTGATGCCCGGCGTGGCACAGTAGTGACCGTGCGAATCACCGTGCTGGGCTGCTCCGGGAGCGTCGTCGGCCCGGACTCGCCGGCATCGGGTTATCTGCTCAGGGCGCCGGACACTCCGCCATTTGTCATCGACTTCGGTGGGGGCGTGCTCGGAGCGCTGCAGCGGCACGCCGATCCGGGGTCGGTGCACGTGTTGTTGTCGCATCTGCACGCCGATCACTGCCTTGACCTACCGGGATTGTTTGTCTGGCGCCGTTATCACCCGACGCCTCCTACCGGCAAGGCGTTGATGTACGGCCCGAGTGACACCTGGTCGCGGCTCGGCGCGGCTTCATCGCCCTACGGCGGCGAGATCGACGACTGCTCCGACATCTTCGACATCAAGCATTGGGTCGACGGTGAGGCCGTCAAAGTCGGCGCGCTGACGGTTTTGCCGCGGGTGGTGTGTCATCCCACTGAGTCGTTTGGCCTGCGCATCACCAATCCCGAGGGCGCGACGTTTGTGTACAGCGGTGACACCGGCTACTGCGACACCATCATCGAGTTGGCCCGCGACGCCGACGTCTTTTTGTGCGAGGCGTCGTGGACAGATTCGCCCGACCGTCCGCCGAACCTGCACCTGTCGGGCACCGAGGCGGGCCGGATCGCGGCCGCGGCCGGGGTAGGGGAGCTGTTGCTCACCCACATCCCGCCGTGGACCTCCCGTGAAGACGTGATCAGCGAGGCGAAGGCCGAATTCGGCGGCCCGGTGCATGCAGTGGTCTGCGGCGAGACGTTCAATGTCGGCCGCTCCTGATCGGCTAACCGCGCGCTAGGGTTGGCGGCGTGTCCAAACGAGAAGACGGCCGCCTCGACGATGAGCTTCGACCGGTTGTCATCACCCGCGGGTTCACCTCGCACCCGGCGGGTTCGGTGGTGATCGAGTTCGGCCAGACCAAAGTCATGTGCACGGCAAGCGTCACCGAGGGCGTGCCCCGTTGGCGCAAGGGGTCAGGCTTGGGCTGGCTCACCGCCGAATACGCGATGCTGCCCTCGGCCACTCACACTCGCGGAGACCGCGAATCGGTGAAGGGCCGCCTGTCCGGCCGCACTCAAGAGATCAGCCGACTGGTCGGCAGGTCGCTGCGGGCCTGCATCGACCTGGCGGCGTTGGGGGAGAACACTATTGCGGTCGACTGCGATGTGTTGCAGGCCGACGGGGGCACTCGCACCGCAGCGGTCACGGGTGCTTATGTTGCGCTGGTCGATGCGGTGACCTACCTGTCTGCGGCCGGCAAGCTGTCCGATCCGCGGCCGCTGTCGTGTGCGATCGCGGCGGTCAGCGTCGGCGTGGTCGACGGCCGGGTGCGGGTGGACCTGCCCTACGAGGAAGACGCCCGCGCCGAGGTCGACATGAACGTCGTCGCGACCGACACCGGGACCTTGGTCGAAGTCCAGGGGACCGGCGAGGGTGCGACGTTCCCGCGGTCGACGCTCGACAAGCTGCTCGACGCCGCCCAGGGCGCCTGCGACAAGCTCTTTGTGGCCCAGCGCGAGGCGTTGGCGTTGCCGTATCCGGGGGTGTTGCCGGAAGGGCCCGCGCGTGAGAAGGCGTTCGGAAGCTGACCCGGCTGCTGGTTGCCAGCCGCAACCGCAAGAAACTGGTCGAGCTGCGTCGGGTGTTGGATGCGGCCGCGCTGACGGGACTGACGTTGGCGTCACTGTCCGACGTGCCGCCGTTCGACGAAGCGCCAGAAACCGGTGCGACCTTCGAGGACAACGCGTTGGCCAAGGCCCGCGACGGGTTCGCCGCGACGGGGCTGCCGACCGTCGCCGACGACTCGGGGTTGGAGGTGGCCGCGCTGAACGGCATGCCCGGCGTGTTGTCGGCGCGGTGGTCGGGCGTGCATGGCGACGACGCCGGCAACACCGCGCTGCTGTTGGCGCAGCTGCATGATGTGCCCGATGAGCGACGGGGTGCGGCCTTCGTGTCGGCGTGCGCGCTGGTGTCGGAGTCAGGTGAGTTTGTCGTCCGCGGCGAGTGGCCCGGCTTTATCGCGCGAGAGCCGCGCGGCGACGCGGGCTTCGGCTACGACCCAGTCTTTATTCCGGACGGTTCCAATTGCACTGCAGCACAGCTGAGTCCGGCCGACAAAGACGCGGCGTCGCATCGCGGTCGCGCGCTTGCTTTATTGCTGCCGGCGCTGCGGGCGCTGGCAGACTCATAAGTTGAATTGCGCCTTGATGTTTCGGGTCTGGAAGTGCTCGACGATGATCCCAACCAGCGGAATAGTCCCGGCTAATAGCACGCCGATCGTCTTGCCGATCGGCCACCGAACCTTGACGGCAAGGTTGAAAGCCGCCAGTACATAAGTGATATAAACCCAGCCGTGCACGAACGCGATCCAGCGGATTTCGTGATGGAAGACCAGATGCGAAACGATTTCGTAGCACAGCGCGATGAGCCAGATACCCGTCGTCCACGCCATCACGCGGTAGCCCAGCAGCGCTGTGCGGATCTTTTCGACGGGCGTAACCTGCCGCGCTTCGGGCGTCTCGGGTGTGGTCATGCGGTGGTCCTGTTCTGTTTTTCAGCGTCGCGCTTTGCGAGCTCGGCGAGGTAAGCGTTGTACTCCTGTAGCGCGGGATCGTCGGGCTGGTGCCCTACAGGTGTGGGCCGCTCGGGCAGCAATCCGTCGGGCACTTCGGTCATTTCGCGGTCCGTCGCCAGTTCTGGTGGCGCCTCCTCGTAGCGGACGAACTTGCGGTAGGCGTACACACAGAATCCGGCGAACAGCGGCCACTGCATCGCATATCCCAGGTTCTGAAAGGTGCCCGAGGCCGACTGAAATCTTGTCCACTGCCACCAGCCCAACGCGAGGCAACCGCCGGCCGCGAGGATCACCAGCGCAATGAGCGCGGGTCTCCGACGACGTGTAGTGGACACCCCTAGAAGGTACTCCGGAGCTGGTCGGCGGGGCCCATCACGCCTTCGGTCCGACGAATTCGTCAAGGCGCGCCACGGCGGCTTTGCGGTAGACCGCGACCTCGAACCAGCGCGGCCGCGTCCACGGAATACCAAGTTCATCGAGCGCCGCGCAGAAGAGCCCGCGGATGTCGTGGGATCGGTTGGAGAAGTGGTAGCGGACGCTTCGGACACCGCGATCGTTCGCCACGACGCGGCAGCCGTCGCTGTCGATAAGGCCGCGAACGAATTCCTCGGTGGCCTCCTTGACGAGCACTTCCTGCCAAGGCTCCAACCTGATCGGCCTCAAGTGCTTTCTACCGGGCCCGTGTTGAGGCAGAAGGCACGGCCAGTGCTTCGAGTAGAGCGAGACCTGGGTGCAATTATTGGGACGGCGTAGCGTCGCCGCCCGCTGGCCCGGCATCAGTGCGTCCATGGCCTCGCGGCAGCGCTCGATAATCCCGGGGTATTTGTCGTCGAGAACGATTCTTAGCCGCCAGGCTCGAGGGTGCCTTGAGATGCATCCGTCACCTAAGTACAGACCGAGTAGATAGCTGTACGCCTTCGCCGGTAGGCGGGAGAAATCGTGGGTGCATGGTGGCCCACGCCGATCTCTAGATCGAAGCTGCGGTCGGCATCGCCAGTCGCGCACCGTGCATCGCGGAATGCCGGTCTGACGGGCGATCGCGCAGTCATTCACACCAGCAGCGATGAGGCGCTGTACGGCGTCGAACTCTTCTGCGGATCGCATCCTTTCGCCCCTTTCACCGCCAACGTAGGAGGGGCCACCGACAGATTCATCGGTGATCGAAGCGGTACGATCGCGGGGCGCGCGGGCGTGGTGGAATTGGCTTACACGCCGGCTTTAGGTGCCGGTGCTCGAGAGAGCATGAGGGTTCGAGTCCCTCCGCCCGCACCGATGTGGCGACCACTGCCTGTCCAAGGGACTCGTGGAGAAGATCGCAGATCCCGCACCGGCGTGAGCGATTGAATCTGATCTGGCCCAGAGCGATTTGCTAGCAACCACAGCAGCTGCACGCACGCCAGTGAAATGCGTCACGATCACCTCAGATCGGGCAGTGTTCGCACCGCTCAGGCGTTAGCAGACGGTAACGGTCACTAAATCGGACGTTGACCTTTACGGCTAGCGAGGCTGACATGCGGCAGAGCACCATCAGCGGAGACCAAGGGACCCGTTACCCAGTCGCCGAGACGCTTTGGATCCTCGCTGGCATTATCTTGATGCTCGCCTTCGGGGACGGTTTGACGCTCTTGGTTCTCGCGTTCGCGATTGTGGCGATTACCGCAGCCTGGTGGGGCTACCGCAACGTTGAGCATGGCGTGCACGGCAAGGGCCACGCAATGATCATGATCCCGGCGTTTGTCTTTGCCGCCGCCGCGGTGGTCGCGGGGTTGGCGCTCGCTGCGCCGGCGCAGGCCGCGAGCATCGACAGCCGTTTCGACATCTGTGCGGCACTGCGGAATGGCACGAGCCTGGCCACCATCGAAACCACCCTTGAGGCCCGTGGCTACAGCGCTTCTAACGCTGGCGCCCTAACCGGCACCACCATCCGTCAGCAATGCCCGGATCAGGCCGCCGGTGTGATGGCGCAGATAACCCGGTAGCGCGGTTAGACCCCACCCGACCTTCCACCTGTCACCATTGACAGTGTGAGCGCCGCGATTGTGGTGGTACTAATCCTCTTGGCTATAGGCATCGTGGTCGGGAGCCTTCTTCGGCTCAGGAAGTGGCTGCAGAACTCGCCTCCGTTGCCCCGACCCGAAGAGCCGCCTGAGGACAACTGATCGGCGTCGCTCAGCAGCCCACCTCGATCTTGAATGGCGCCGTGAACGAGACGCGTGGATCGTTGAGCTTAGATCCTTCGGCCGTGCCCGTGATGGTGTAGGTGCCATTGGCGAAAACGGCTTTCGCATCACCCGCTCCGGCATCGGAGACGCCGGTGAAGCCCGCGAAGTTGTTGAAGTTGACCGATTCGAGCTTCGGCTTTTCGGAATCGAGCTTGAGTAACACCTGAACAGTTGCAGGCGCGGCGGTGATGTTCGCGGTCAACAACCACTGAACCTGATTACAGGTGACGGCGTGCGAGGTGCGGGTGTTGTTGTCCACCGTGATTCGAGCGGTTTGCTGCGCCACCTTGTCCGAACGCATAAAGCACCCCGCGCAGGATGCCACCACCACTAGAACGGTCACCGCCGCTGTGACGAACCGGCCTCCCACCGTGCACCTCCAATCCGACAGCCGCTTGGATGCGTGTTCTCGTCGCAGCCTTTTTCTACCAGCCGCAAGGCCGTCTTCGGGACTAAATGTGCGCGGCTCACTAGGTGAGCGAGATCCGGCCCATCAGCAAGTCGATGATGGGCTTGCCGGCTGCGAACGTTCCGGTATTCGATGAATTGACGTGCCCGTAGTCGACAAGCAGGGTGACGCCGTTGATACCGGCGGCGGCGTCACTGTTCAGAAACGCCATCACGTTGCCCATCTGCTCGGGCGTGTGGACCTGGGCGCCGGTGGCCTCCCGGTAGTCCTGCGCGAAGGTCAGCCACAGGTCAGCGTTGGCTCGGGCAAGGGGAGTATCCGTCGGGCCGGGGCAGATCGCGTTGATCCGCACACCCTTGGCCAGGAATGGAAATGCGTGCGTCGCAACATAGGTGTTGATGGCCTGCTTGCTGGTGCCGTAATGGCCAAACCCATCCGCCTCGTGCGCCTTGACCCAGGCGTCCGCCGACTCGAAGTCGGGCGTGGCCAAGAACTCCTGAAGTCGCGGCAAATCGCTTTCCCATCCAATGCCGGCCACCGAGGAGATGAAACAGATCGCCCCACCGCGGTTCAGTTGACCGTTGTTCATCAGCCGGTCGATCACATGCCGATGGCCGATGAAATTGATCTTCATCAGGTCGGGGCCGTCGGCGATTCCGGCGGCGGAGAAAAGGGCGTCGACGGGTCCGCCGACCTGCTCGAGTGCGCTGTCGATCGACGCCGGGTCCCGAAGGTCTACCTGGATCCCGCGGCCCAGGCTGGAGTCGACCGGTGCGTAATCCATGTTGATGACCTCGGCTCCGAGGGCACCGACGATTTTCGCCGCCGCGGCGCCCATGCCGGTGGCACCTCCGACTACCAGCGCCCGCTTGCCGTCATAGCGGAACTGCTCGATACCAGTCATTTCTATCCTCTCTGGGCACGCCAACAGTAAAGGCTCCGGTGTACTTTACGGGGAACAGATATTTGGTACAACAAGGCTGGTCAACGGCGCACACCGCAAGTATCGTGCACGCTGCAGCCACCAGTGGGTGTTTGATGAAGTCGATCGCGTTCTTACTTGCGTCTGCCGCGCTCTGCGGCGCCGCGCACCACGGTGTCACGGGCATTGATCAGCGCCGCATGCTTGCCTTGCGCCCGCACGATGTTCTCCGGCATCCACAGGATGTCCATCACGCAGCGCGACAGCATCGCGAGGGACGGCGGGTCCTCAATTCGGATGTCGCCGGACTGGATTCCTTCTGACAACAGCGCCCGCAGCTGTCGCAGTCGCATGATGAACGCCACCCCCGGATTAGGCGTGTCTGGCGGCGACTGGCGCATCCAGGCCAGTTGGATCTTCCACTCGTCGGGAAATTGGTCCAACGCGTTGATGTTGACCCAGCTCAGCGCATCTAGTTTCTCAACCGGGGTGGCGTCGGCGCGCAGAACAGCGGCGAATCCGCCGCCGGCTTTCCTGCCGAAAGACTCCATGATCGAGGCGAGGAGTTGGTCTTTCGACCCGATCAGCCGATACACGGTCCCGGTGCCCAGTCCGGCCGCGGAAGCGATGTCCCTGATGGTGGTGACCTCGTAGCCTTTTCGGCCGAACTCGGCTCGTGCTACAGCGCGGACATGGGCGGCTTTGTCGTTGGCCTCGGACTCACCTTCATCGCTCCATGTCTTGATCGCTGCCTCGGCGGCCGCGAAGGCAGGGGAGCGATCCAATTCCCGATCACTCTGGGGTCGACTGGCCAGACCATGCAACATGATGCGGCACAACACGACTGCCGTCTGGTCGGCTGCGGCGGTGTGCCGAATGATGTCGAGTCCGACG
The DNA here is from genome assembly GCF_049280035.1 of Mycobacterium sp. Lineage (GTDB taxonomy): Bacteria > Actinomycetota > Actinomycetes > Mycobacteriales > Mycobacteriaceae > Mycobacterium. Next base: position 18,871 of record NZ_JBAPPI010000291.1, read on the forward strand.
TGCATCATCGTCTGGCAGATCCGGTCGGCCAGTATGGGGAGATCGATATCGGATCTGATGTAGCCACTCCACCTACCGGCGCGCAGCATTTGCAGCATCGCCTGCTGGACAGCGGTGGGCGGTGTCTGAAGCAGTTTCACGAGCTCCGGATTTGCACTCGGCGCCTCATAGAACGACATCTGCAGGGCGGCGCGATGTTGCACCGCGCAGCGCGCGATCGCAGTTCCCAACTCAAAGATCTCGTCAGCGGCGGAGTCCGAGTCGGGCTTGTCCAATTTCTCGTGGGCGATCTCGCCGATGCGGTCCAAGTCGGCGTAGTACCGGCGAACCAGCTCGACGAGAATCGCTTCTTTCGATTCGAAATGGTGATACAGGCTTCCCGGCAAAATGCCCGCGGCGTCGGCAATCTCCTGCAGGGACGTTCGCAAGCCTGAGGAGGCAATCAATGACGCCGCAGTTTGCAGGATTTCGGTCCGGCGAGTGCCGTCGTCGTACGCGCCTGCGCGCCCCTTTGCCGGCGTCATCTGAGAACGTCCGGCTCGGCCAGCCCGAACCACCGAATCGGCATCGGGCAAGTCTAGGCGCGCGGAGTTCCGAGCGGCTGCAGCCTCGGATGGTTGCTGAAGCCCCACGACACCTCCCTGGTCGTGATTTGTTGCCGACCGACCGAATATTTGGTTTACGCTACCAGGTTGCTACAGCGGCGGGCCGCTCCAGCGGTCGACGGCGACGACTTC
>NZ_JBAPPI010000292.1:0-4647 GCF_049280035.1 Mycobacterium sp.
GCCACAGCCCCCGCGGCCCGCGCCCCGACACCCTCGCCGATGCGCACGGGCTGACCCGCCGCGAACGCGACATCCTGGAGTTGCTCGCCGCCGGCGGCAGCGACGCCGACATCGCCACTGCGCTGTCCATCAGCCCCCGCACCGTCAGCAACCACGTCAGCGCGATCCTGGCCAAGCTGGGCGTCGACAACCGCACCCAAGCCGCCGCCTACGCCCGCCCCACCAGACCGGGCACAGACGCCTGAACAGCCGCGGCGACATCCGCACCGACCACGGTCGTTGAGCTGCCCGCCGGCTCGCCGCTCGCACGTCGGCAGCAGGGACAGCTCGCCGCCGCTGGCACGCAATTGACACCCGGGAGAGGAGATTCAAGGCGACCCTGGGAACAATCCCGAATACACCAGAATCAAACACAGCCGGCTGCGGTCCCGCCGAATGCCAATACCCTGCAAGGGGTCTCGACGACGTCACGCCGTGACGTCAATGACTACCTTGCCGACCGCCTTGCGCTCGGCCACATACCGCAACGCCGTCGCGGCCTCGGCCAGCGGGAACCGGGCACCGATATACGGCTGAATCCGGCCGTCGGCGAACATCTCCTGCAGCTCTCGGATGTCGCGCGCAGCGTCGTCGGGGTGATCGGCGGTAAAGGTGCGGATCTCCATGCCACGGATGGTGATGTCTTTGAGCAGAACCAGATTGAGCGGAATTGCGGGTATCGTGCCAGCGGCGTAGCCGAGAGTGATGAACATTCCGCCGCGGGCCAGACCCCGCAACGCCGGTTCCGAGTAGCGTCCTCCGACCGGATCGATGACGACGCGCGCGCCGCCGCCGGTGAGCTCGCGGATAGCTCCCTTCAGATCGTCGTCGTCGTAGGCGACAGTCGCTTCGGCGCCGCGCTGCCGGCAGATGGCGAGCTTGTCCTCGGTCGACGCCGCGGCCAGCACCCGTGCCTTCATACCGACCGCCAGGTCGAGCGCGGCCTGGCCCACGCCGCCCGCCGCGCCAAGGATCACCACCCAATCCCCTTCTGCGACTTGGGCAACCGACCGCAGGGCGTGATATGCGGTGCGGTAAGTGACGCCGAAGGCCGCTGCGGGGGCGAAGTCGGCGCCGTCGGGAATCGCGGACACCTGGTGCGCATCGAGCAGAGCCAGCTCGGCGAACGCACCCGTTGGGGTCGCGCCGAACACCCGGTCGCCCGGAGCGAACGGTGCTCCGGAAGAACCGCAGCCGGCGGCCACCACCTCGCCGGCGAGTTCGCTGCCCGGCGTGAACGGAACCGGAATCTTGACCTGGTACTTGCCGGCGATCAGCAGCACATCGGGAAAGTTGACAGCCGCGGCGTGGACGCGCACCAGCAGCTGACCCGGGCCCGGTGTCGGATCGGCAACGTCATCGACAACCAGATCTTCTGGCGGGCCGTAGGCGTGGCAGACGACGGCGCGCATCAGGCGGCCCCCAGCCCGCGTAAAAAAAACCGCACCAAGTGGTCGATGTCGTCGAGGCCGGGCCGATCGGCCGAATCCAGGTGGCGCCGCATGGCCGACACCGTGCAACGGAACACGGTGTCGGCATCGCGGCGAACGTCGGTGCTGCCCAATCCCGCGATCGGTTCGATCAGCAGATCGCGCATCGGCCGGATGATCTCGTCGTCGGCGGCACGCCAGTTGGCGGTGGCCGAAATCTGGCCGGCCGCAGCCCGGCTCATGCTGATCAGGTGTGGGTCGGCGACCTGTGCGAGCGCGCCCTCAATCCAGCGCCGCACCTTGCCCGCGGGCGTGCGCTCCTTGGCCATCTGATGCTGCAGATAGGAGACGACGAGCGCGACGCCGCGCTCCATCACCGCCAGGATGACGTCGTCTTTGCCGGCGAAATACCGATAAAACGCCTTGTTCGACGAGCCGGCCTCGGCGACGATGTCGCTGACCCGAGGCGGTTCGGGCGCCACCCGTTCCATCACCCGGACGGCGGCGGCGAGGATGCGTTCGACTTCCTCGGTGGCCTCCCGCTGACGGTCGTCGAGGGCACGCTCGACAGCCGCGGTCACGCGGCTATTGGTCAACGAGCTCACCGTATTTGGCGCGGGCAGCCTCGCGGCGGACGTCGAGCATCTCACTGGGCCAATCCCCGTCCTCGGCCTCGTAGCCCTTGAGCAGCATCCGGGCCAGGTTGACCTTGTGTGCCTCGGTCGGCCCGTCGGCCAGACCGAGCGCGATACCGCCGATCAGCACATTGACCAGCGGCAGCTGATCGGTGAGCCCGAGTGCACCGTGCACCTGGATCGCGCGCAGCGCAATCGATTTCAGCACCTGCGAGGCCAAGATCTTGCACGTTGCGATCTCGGCGCGCGCAGCGTGCTCGTCGCCGCTGTCAATCAGCCACGCGGCGTGCAGCACCGTCAGCCGAAACGGTGTCAGCTCGGTATACGAGTCGGCGATGAACTCTTGCACCAACTGCTTATCGGCGAGCAAAGTACCTTGAGTGAAACGGCTTTTCGCGCGCTTGGACATCATCTCGACGGTGCGTTGCGCCATTCCGATCGAGCGCATCGCGTGATGCAGCCGTCCGCCCGCCAACCGGGTCTGCAGGATCAGGAAGCCCTGGCCGGGTTCACCGAGCAATGCGTCCGACCCCACCCGCACCGCGTCGTAGTGCACCAAGGAATGACCCGGTTCGTGCGAGTCCGCTCCGACCAGATGGTGGTTGGCTTCCACGTTGAGGCCTTCGGTGCCTGCCGGGATCAGGAATGTTGACGCGCCGTGATGCACCGCCACATCAGGGTTGGTGATCGCCACGACGATGAAGAAGGATGCGACGGATGCGTTGGAGGAGAAGTACTTTCGTCCGGTGATCACCCAGTCGTCGCCGTCGCGGACGGCACGGGTGGTGAAGACCCGCGGGTCGGCGCCGCCCTGCGGCTCGGTCATCGAAAAGCAGGAGAAGATCTCGCCGGACAGCAGGCCGTTCAGATAGCGGTCCTTCTGCTGCTGGGTGCCGAAGCGGGCGATGATCTCCGCATTGCCGGTGTCAGGTGCCTGAGTACCAAAGATGATTGGCGCCCATGGGCTGCGGCCAAGAATCTCGTTGATCAGCGTCAGCTTGACCGCGCCGAAGCCCTGCCCGCCGAGTTCCGGGCCGAGGTGCGGCGCCCACAGTCCTTGGTCGCGAACCTGTTGTTTGAGCGGATCGACGATTCTGCGCCGCTCGTCGTTCAACGGTAAGAACTCGCAACCGGGGAACAGCACCTCGAGTGGCTCGACCTCTTCGCGGACGAATTCGCGGATCCAGTCGAGCTTCTTCTCGAACTCCGGTTCGGTAGAGAAGTCCCATGCCATGTCGAATACTCCTAGGTGTTAGCGGATATCAGGGGATCCCGCCATCGGCCCGCACAATCGAGCCGGTGGTGAAGCTGGATGCCGCGGAGGCCAGAAACAATGCGGCACCGACTATTTCGGCCGGGTCGCCGGCCCGCTGCAGGGACAGGTGGACGAACGGGTTCTGCGTCGCCTGCTCCAGGTTCCACGACTTGCTGACGTCGGTGAGGAACGGGCCGGCCATCAGCGTGTTGACCCGGACGGTCGGCCCGAACGCACGCGCCAGACCCTCGGTCATCGCATTCAGCCCGGCCTTGGACGCCGCGTAGGGAATGATGTCGGGGGCCGGGCGCAGCGACCCGGCGGTGCTGACGTTGATGATCGAGCCGCGTCCGGCGGCGACCATCCGTTCACCGACCAGAGCGGACAACCGGAACGGACCCTTCAGGTTGAGGTTGACCACCGCGTCGAATAGCTTCTCGGTGACGTCGGTCAGCTTGTCGTAGACCGGCGACATGCCGGCGTTGTTGATCAGCGTGTCGAGCTTGCCGAATCGTTCGTAGGTCGCCTCGACCAGGCCGTCGAGCTGATCCCATCGCCCGACGTGTACCTGGTATGGCATTGCCGCGCGGCCGGTTTCGTGCTCGATCTGCTTGGCGGTGACGACGCAGTTCTCCATCTTCCGGCTGGCGATCACCACGTCGGCGCCACACCGGGCGGCGCCGAACGCCATTTCCCGGCCCAGCCCCCGGCTGCCGCCGGTGATCAGCACAACCTGGTCGGTCAGGTCGAAAAGCTCGTCGGCGTAACCCATCTCAGCGAGCCTTCGTGGGTAGCGAGTTGGCCAGTTCGGCGGCCGTGGCAATCAACTGCGGGATCATCGCCCCGAACGTATCCTGGATCTTGGGGTCGACTTTCCCGGTGCGCACTCCGGCAGCGTAGGTCTTTTCCAGCACGATGCCGAGTTTCCAGTTGGCCAGCACGAGGTAGTAGTCGATGTTCTCGCATCCCAGCCCGCTGGTCTTCTCGTAGCGGTCGAGCAACTCGCTGCGCATCGGCATGCCCTTCATGTCGAGATAAAAGCCGTCCTCGCGCGGGTTCTCACCGTCGTAGCCCAGCAGGCACCAGGCCAAGTCCAGTAGCGGGTCGCCGACGGTGGTCATTTCCCAATCCACGATCGCCGCGAGCCGAGCCGGCTCGCCACGCGCGAACATTACGTTGGCGAACTGGTAGTCGCCGTGCATGATGCCCGGCCGGTAGTGCCCGGGCCGGTTGCGCCGCAGCCAGTCGGCAGCTTGGTCCAGGCCGGGAAGCTCGCGCACCCGATAGG
>NZ_JBAPPI010000293.1:0-11378 GCF_049280035.1 Mycobacterium sp.
CCGATGCCGGCGCGGGCGTCACTATGAGCTTGGCAAGGATGCCGGCGTCGCGGTCCCAGATGATTTGTATGCCATAGAAGATGGAGATGAACAGCGCCGACTGCGCGATGATGCCCGGCGACAGGAACGCCAGGTAAGACACCGATCCGGTGTTGATCACGTGTAGACGGCTGAAGGTGGTACCGAAGATCAATAGCCACAGCGCAGGCTGCACCATCCGGGTGACCAGCTCGGTGCGGTCGTGCTGCAGCCTCTGCAGTTCGACGATGGCGAACGCCCCGACGCGAGCCAGCGTTGCGGGCCCGCGTTGCCAGCCACGCGGGGCGCGGACCAGGGTTACCTCGATAGGGCGTTGGTCAACCGGCACGACGGGCAACCTTTCTGCTGGAACGGATTGAGCGCAATGACTCTGGAGACTCTGTAGCTTCTGTCTGCTGCGACAAGTCGGACGCCGCGTAGTGCCGGAATACGTCCTCGAGCGTGGCCGCGGGCGATACCGTGGACTTCAATTTCGAGGGCGTTCCCACGGCCCGCAACTCACCGCGATGCATCAACGCCACCCGATCGCACAGTGCGTCAGCCTCTTCCATGTAGTGGGTGGTGAGCAGGACCGTCATACCGAACTGGGCCTGCATACTTTGCACCTGCCGCCAGACGCCGTCCCGCGCAATGGGATCCAGGCCAACGGTGGGCTCATCGAGAACCAGCAGTGACGGGCGGTTGACCAGCGCCTGCGCCACCTCGAGCCGGCGCACCATGCCGCCGGAGTAGGTCCCCGCGAGCCGGTTGGCGACGTCGAGTAGCTCCATGGCGGCCAGCGCCTGCTCGACGCGTTCAGCTCGCTGGGCGCGGGGCACGCCATACAGCCGCGCGAACCACTCCACGTTCTGTCGGCCCGTTAGTGCGGGTTCGATGGAAAGCTGTTGTGGCACATAGCCGATATTGCTTCGGATGTCGACCGTCTGGCGACGTGCATCCAACCCGAAGATGCGCAGCTGACCGTGCTGGACCGGGGCCAGCGTGGTGAGCATGCGCACCAGCGTGGTTTTACCGGCCCCATTGGGCCCGAGCAGGCCCATGGTCTCACCAGGCCGCACCTGCAGGGTCACATCATCGACGGCGGTGAACTTGCCGTAGCGATAGGTCAGGTGCTGGCAGTCGACGGCTGGGGGTAGCAATTCGGTCATGATCGGCGCTCCTGCAATAGTCGTGTCATCGTGTCGAGAACCTCCAGTCCCTTTGCCAGAGAATCGATCTGGTCGTCATCTAGGTCGTCCAGCACGTCGGCTAGCAGCGCTCGCCGTGCGGCCCTGGATGCGTCGACAATCTGCTGGGTGGGCTCGGTGAGTGCCAGCTCGCCGACGCGGCGGTCGGTGGTACCGACGCTGCGAGTGAGGAAGCCGCCGGATACCAGCTTGGAAACCAGCGTCGAGGCGGAGTTGGCCACCAACCCGAGCTCGGCAGCTGCCGCGCTGACCGAGACTCCCGGCTGGCGGCCCACCAGCCAGAGCAGCTCCGACTGCGACTCGGTGAGTCGCGCGGAATCAAAACCGCGATCGACGGACCTTCGAAGTTGGCGGCGAAATCTCCCGACGACCCGGAAAACTTCGGCTGCCAAATCGGTGCTTACCTGCACCTACCCGACAATACCTCTGTTTAAGAGCTAAGTATGTGCGCGAGCTGTGGGGTGGTTATGCATGCATAAGCGGGCTATCGCTCGAGGCGGTGCAGCACGACGTCGGTCAGCCGCCCGCCGTCCGCGGTCGCGGTCATGTACGTGCAGGCCGGTTGGCGGCGGCGATCGGTCGGCGACCCGGGATTGAGCAATCGCAGCCCGGTACTCGTCGTGGTGTCCCACGGGATATGACTGTGGCCGAAGATCAGCACGTCAGTGTCGGGGTAGTGCCGCGGCATCCGCGCCTCGCGGCCGGCTGCCGCGCCCGTTTCGTGCACCACCGTGAAATGCAACCCTTCCAGCACCACGTCCGCGCGTTCTGGTAGCCGCGACCGCAGCACTGGGCCGTCGTTATTTCCCCAGCAAGCCACCAGCTGCGAAGCTTTCGCCGTCACGTTGTCCAGCAACGCTGGTGTCACCCAGTCACCGGCATGGAAGACGACATCGGCCTGCGCCACCTCTTCCCATACCTGCCCGGGTAGATCGCGGGCGCGTCGCGGAACGTGCGTATCAGCAAGAAGCAGCGGCCTCACCCGGTCATCCTGCAACAGCCTTGGCCGCTAGCTCCGGTTACCGCGGGAGAAATTTGAGAAGCACGTCGTTGAATTCGTCAGCCTCGCTGCGCGAGCGTTCGTCACGACCCCGGACGCCGCTGCCGTCAGTGCGGCACTATCGTTTCCACTTGAGCAGAGGAGAACACAATGCGCATCTTCGACTCAGTTGCCGACCTCGCCGCCATCCAGGGGCAAAGCATCGGACATAGCGATTGGGTGACCATCACCCAGGAAGACGTCAACCTCTTCGCCGACGCGACCGGTGATCACCAGTGGATCCATGTGGATCCCGAACGGGCGGCGAAGGGACCGTTCGGCAAAACCATCGCCCACGGCTTCATGACGCTGGCTCTGCTGCCCCGGCTCCAGCACCAGATCTACACGGTCAACGGCATCAAGCTTGCCATCAACTATGGCCTGAACAAGGTTCGCTTCCCCGCGCCGGTGCCAGTCGGGTCAAAGGTTCGCGCCGAAAGCTCGTTGGTCGGTGTTGAGGACATTGGCAATGGTGCGGTACAGGCGACGATGTCGACCACCGTGGAGATCGAGGGGTCGGCCAAGCCGGCGTGTGTGGCAGAGAGCATCGTCCGCTACGTCTCGTAGGCTCAAGCCATGGACGCTGAACTGGCATCTTGGCTGGCCGCCGGACAGCACTTCGACTACCTCGGCTTTGACGTCTTCTACCGGATGGAAGGCAGTGGACCTCCGCTGCTGCTGATCCACGGTTACCCGTTCAACACCTTCGACTGGGCACCGATCTGGCCGACGCTGACGCAACGTTTCACCGTCATCGCACCGGACATGATGGGCATGGGCTTCTCCGCAAAGCCAGTCGCCTACGAATACTCGGTGCACGACCACGCAGACATGCACGAGGCGCTGCTGGCCCACCTGAGCATCGGCAACGCGCACATCCTGGCCCACGACATCGGCGACTCTGTGGGCCAGGAACTGTTGGCCCGTCACGAGTTTGGCCAGCCCGCCTACGGTGAGTTGAGCCTCGACTCGATCACCTGGCTCAACGGCGGCATGTTCATCGAGACCTACACGCCGCGGGCGGCGCAGAAGCTGATGTCACGGACCCCGTTGGGTGACATCTTCAGTCATGTCCAGAACAGCCCGTTGTCTCGTCGGCTGCTGGAACCAACGCTGCGCGAGATGTTCGGCCCGAATACCAAACCGACACGGCACATGATGGACGTGTTCAACGAGATCTTGGATTACAACGACGGCCGGCGCGTGCTGCACAAGGTTGGCCGCTTCATCAACGACCGCTACACGCATCGAAATCGGTGGGTGCGTGCCATGCGGCAGACCGCGGTTTCGATGCGCTTAATCGACGGGCCGGTGGACCCGAACTCCGGTGCGCACATGGCCCGCCGCTACACCGAGGTGATACCCCACCCCGATGTGGTGATGCTCGCCGACGACATCGGGCATTGGCCGCAACTCGAAGCGCCCGATGCCGTGCTGACCCATTTTCTGGCCCACATCGACCGGGTCACCGGCGGTTGACCGCTATAAACGCTCAGAACTCGGCAACAGCATGCTCTAGGCGTTCGGCCAGCCTCGCCTGCGCCTCCGCACGCCGGGTTGGCAAATGCTGAGATGGAAAAGCCGTTGACACGGGCTGGTATTCGCGCAGGGTACGGCGGGCGACGGTCATCTTGTGCAGCTCGGTCGCCCCGTCGGCGATCCCGAGCGACTCCGCGGCGATCATCATCTTGATGAATGGCATCTCGTTGGAGACCCCAAGCGCGCCGTGCAGATGCATGGCGCGCTGTACTACGTCGTGCAACACCTGCGGCATCGCCACCTTGACCGCTGCGATGTCGCGGCGCACCTTCTGGTAGTCATGATGCTTATCGATCAGCCACGCGGTGCGCAGCACCAGCAGCCGGAACTGCTCGATCTGAATCCAGCTGTCGGCGATCTTCTCCTGGGTCATCTGGAAGTTCGACAACGGACCGTTGCGGGTTTGGCGTGACACCGCCCGCTCACACATCATGTCGAATGCTCGCCGGGCTAACGCGATGGTGCGCATGGCGTGATGAATGCGTCCGCCGCCGAGTCGGGTTTGTGCGATCGCGAACGCCTGCCCTTCGCCGCCGAGGATGTGGTCGGCCGGCACCCGGACGTCGGTATAGCGGACGTAGCCATGGGTGGCGTGTGAATCAGTGCCGACCCCGACGTTGCGGAGGATCTCGATGCCGGGTGTTTCGGCCGGGACGATGAAAAGCGACATCTTGTCGCGGGTTCGCGCGTCGGGATTGGTGACCGCCATGACGATGAAAAAGGTCGCGTGCCTGGCGTTGGTGGAAAACCACTTCTCGCCGTTGATCAGCCAGGTGTCGTTGTCGCGCTCGGCACGGGTGACGAACAGGCCCGGATCCGAACCGCCTTGCGGTTCGGTCATGGAATAGCAGGAGGTGATATCGCCGTCGAGCAGCGGCTGCAGGTAGCGAGCTTTCTGCTCGGCGGTGCCGAACATGGCGAGGATCTCGGCGTTGCCCGAGTCGGGTGCCTGGCAACCGAACACCGACGGGGCCCAGCGCGACCGGCCGAGTATTTCGTTGAGCAGCGCGAGCTTGACCTGGCCGTAGCCTTGGCCGCCGAGTTCAGGCCGCAAGTGCGCTGCCCAGAGCCCGTGGTCCCGGACCTGCTGCTGCAGGGGCCGCAGGATCGCCATCGTCTCGGCGTTCTTCTTGTCGTATGGATCAAGCGCGATCAAGTCGAGCGGCTCGAGCTCGTTGACCATGAACTCTTCGACCCAGTCCAGCTTGTCCTGGTAGTCAGGGTCTGTTTCGAAGTCCCACACGGTTGGCATCTCCCCGCTCGATTTTTTAAGCGTAGTAATTCAGACTGGTACCGCCAAGGTGCCGAAATCAGGATGACTAATCTGGCCATTAATGACGATCAACGCGCATCCCGCCCGGCGGGCTGACATCGGCGAGCTATCGCACGTGCTGGGCCGCGCTTTCTACGACGACCCGGTTTCGATGTGGATCATGCCCGACGACAAAACGCGGGCGACGCACCTGCGGAGATTTTTCGGGACGGTCACCCGGTACCATCACCTCGCCGGTGGCGGTGTCGAAGTGGCCCGCGATGACTCGGCGATTGGCGCGGCAGCGTTGTGGGATCCGCCCGGGCGGTGGCAGCACACGCCTCGCGAACAACTGATGATGGCGCCGTCGTTCGTCCGCGGTTTCGGATTGCGGCTGTCAGTTGGCCGCAAGCTCGGCGCGGTGCTCGAGTTGATGAAGAGCCATCACCCCGAGGAACCACATTGGTATCTGGCTGTGATCGGCAGTGATGTGACGGTGCGCGGTAAAGGCTACGGACAGGCCCTGATGTGCTCACGACTTGATCGCGTCGATGTGGAACACGCCCCCGCCTATCTCGAATCCAGCAAGCCCGAAAACGTGCCTTACTACCAGCGATTTGGCTTCGAGGTGACCGGCGAAATGGTATTGCCCGACGGCGGTCCGACCCTATGGCCGATGTGGCGGGCGCCGAGGTAGCGAAGGCAAAGCCCCGAGTGGCAGCGCCAATCGCGATACCGTTGCCAGATGCGGTTTTCCGGAAAGACCGCGGTGATCAGCGGTGGCGCGATCGGGTTTGGTCGGGCCTTCGCGCGGGCGCTGATCGGTGAAGGTGCCGCCGTCGCGATTCTGGACATCGATGTCCCGTTGGCTGAGCGCACCGCGGCCGAACTGACCGAGCAAGGACCGCGGGTGATCGCGGTGCCCTGCGACGTTGCCGATGAGCAGCAGGTGGACACCGCCGTCGGCGTCGTGATCGAAAAGCTCGGCGGCATCGACGTCTTGATCAACAACGCCGGACGTCACCTGACGAAGTACAACCAACCCTTCGGCGTGCTGTCCCGGTCCGACATTCGGGGCCTGTTCGACGTGAACGTCATGGGCGTCATCAATTGCACTCTGGCGTGCCGCGATTCGATGCGGGATCGCGGCGGCGGTGTGGTGCTGAACATCTCGTCGATGGCCGGTTTCATGAATATCACCCCATATGGGGTGTCCAAACTGGCGGTGCGTGGGTTGACCGTCGCTTTCGCCTCGGAGTTGTCGCCTGATCGGATCCGGGTCAATGCCATCGCCCCGGGGTTGATGAACACCGAGAACGCGCTTGCCGACCTGCCGCACACACTTGTCGACGACATTGTTCGCGAACGCCAGTTGATCCACCGGCTCGGCACTATGCAGGATGTGGTGTCGGCCATGCTGTATCTCTGCTCCGACGAGGCGTCGTTCATCACCGGCGAAACCCTCAAAGTCAGCGGCGGCTACCCACTGGATTTCTGAGCATCGTCGTGTCACGCAGTGTCGCGCGGAATTGCATTGCCCGGTAAGGCCATCCGCGTGCGGTGTTCCACTGGGACACCACCAGCCCGACGCCGCCGGGAATATTGAGCTGCGAACCCGGAAGGACGTAGCCGCCGTAGAGCTGCGCAACCCGGTTGTTGGCATGGTCTTCGGCGTCCCAGGCACGCCCGACGACCGGGACCTGCAGGGGCGCGTTGCGCGCAGCGGTGGGGGAGTCGATGACCCGATACCCGAGTGCGTACTTCGAGGACAGAAATCCGCCCAGGATCCATTTGCCGTTTGCCAACCGCCGCAGCGAAAGCTCGCCCCAGGTTTCACCGTCGGGCGTCAGCGGGGTGGGCTCCTTCCCCCACGACCAGCGACCACCGGCTCGTCCCCACCCGGAGTACTTACTCAGATCGCCGATGTTGTCCGGACGGACCCGCTTGAGGATGATCCCTTTGTCGCGCTGAAAACCGGTGGAGACGACGTAGATCCAGCCGTCGACCGGGTCATAGTCCCACGACCAGCACTGCGCGTGACCGTCGTGCAGTGTGGCTGGGAACCTCGTGTTTTCGCCCAGGTGCCGCCACGAGATGCCGCTGTCATCCGACCTCCAGATCTCGGTCCAGACCACGTTGCCGAAACCCCGGTTGACGATCGCGTGCAGGTAGAGCGTGTCGTCCACCCGCAGCAGGTCGGAAGGAATCACCGTGCTGATGCCGCGACGCGGCCTGCCGGACTTGACGGTGCGGTGCGAGTAGCGCCACAGCTGGTGTGCGTACTCGGGATCGGCACCCCCGGCGCACTGATAGGTGATCGGGCGATCGGCGTCGCCGGTGCCGATGAGGACTACCGGTGAACGCCAGTCGCCGTCGCCAACACTGTTGCCCGAGAAGGTGTCTCCGAATACCGAGACCAGCGTCCCGTTGGGCGCGGTTATCGACGCACCCAGGTCGGTACATGTCACACCCCACCGGTCGGTGATACCGGGTCCGGTGATGTCGGCCAACTTGCCGTCTTTGCGGCGCGAGGTAGCCCGTGCGGTAGCCACAGCCCTCAGTCCGACCACGGTGTGACCGGTCGTTCTCGGTGCCCGCCGTCGACGATGACGTCCACCCGCTCGTTGAAAAACGCGATGCGGTCGGTGACCGGTTCGGCTTCGCGCAGCGGCTGGTGGTAGGTCCACGCCACGTCCGCGGGGCCGTCGGGCACCGAGAAGTAGGACGCCCGGCCTTTGTATGCGCAATAGCTGACGGTGTCAGTCGGCTCGAGATCGACGACGACGTCGGCGCGCCGGAGGTAGCAGCGCGGCGGCAGCAAGGTCTCGAACAACAGCAACGGCTGCGATGACTCGGCCAGCAGCCGGCCTTCCCACTCGACGCGGACGTGTCGAGTGCTGGCGAGGATGTCGATGCGTTTGAACGGGTCATGCGGGTGGGCGACGATCGGCTCGTCTTCTTCGCGCCACTCGAACGCGCTGAAGTCGAATGTGAGGTAATCGATCAGGTCCGGATCGTCCGGTCGGAAGGCCGCCGACGGGCGCCTCCCCGCGCTGGTCATGACGTCGAGCATCTCGCCGGTACAGCTGTGCGCAGTGAACGGATTGGTCGGCAGCAGGACGGGCAAGTCGGCGAGCTCCCAGACATCAGGGACCCGGCCCACCGATTCCAGCCGGGCCGAGACATCGCGCTCCGGCACCGCATATGTCGGGACTACCCGGCGGGGTTCCCAGACCAGCAGTCCGTTGACGGTGTCGGCGACGGGCTCTTCGTTCAGGTAAATCCGGAGGCGCTTGTCGGTGGGTTCGTAGCGCAGTGACTGCAGTGCGCCGCTGAGCAGATCCCGCATTCTGGTGGCCATTGCACCATCATGGCCCTCGCGGCTAGATCGTTGCGGTGTGCACTGATTCGACGGTGTACAGGTGGGGGTCGTAGCCGTTCGCCAGTTCGGCACACAGCGCCATGTGTTGCCGCGCGGTGTTGTTCTGCAGCATCGTCTGACAGGCCTCGGCGCTGCGCCATTGCGCATAGTTGACGACGCGGGTGCCGTCGGCGCTGAGGTGGATGTTCGCCGAGATGAACCCGTCGATGTGCTGCATCACATCCTCGGTGGCTGCGGTCAACAGGTCGGTGAGTTGTCGCGCCCGTTCGGGTTCCACGGTGAAGACGTTGATCAGCGTCGCGTGGTCGGCGTGCTCGGTGATGACGGTCATGGCCGCTCCTTTGTCAGGTTCCTTACTTCACCTTAGCACTGGTGTAAGGTTCCTGTCATGCAATGGTCCGAGAGGGAACGTTCGGTCGGCTATCTGGTCAAGCGGGTCCAGCAAGGGCTGCGACGGCGATGCGACGCCGCGCTGAAGCCGACCGGGCTGTCGATGGCGCAGTACGCGGCGCTGCGGGCGCTCGCTGAACATCCGGATGCCTCGGCCGCAGAACTGGCCCGGTTGTGCTTCGTGACGCGACAGTCCTTGCAGGACCTGCTGACCGGATTGCGCACGGCGGGTCTAGTCGAGACCGTCGACGCTCCGCCGCGCGGCAGAGCGCGGTCGTTGCGTCTGACCCGCCGGGGATCGCGACAACTCAAGGCCGCCGATGACGCCGTGTTCGGAGTCGAAGCGGTAATGCTGCAAGGAATTTCGGCAAGCGCGCGGCGAAATGTATCTGCGGTATTGATCAGTTGTGCTAAGAACCTGGAAAACTCGTAACCCCGTGATCACGGGCTGCTGCGCCAGCCGTTGATACCGATCACAATCATCCGCAGCTGCTTGACCGCGGTCCGCCGGATCTCCTCGATTGCCTCGGCACCTTGGGCGTCCTCGAGCGCCTCGGCGATGACGGTCATCGAGTTGACGAATAGGGCCGCCAGCACGTTGAGATCTTCGGTGCTCCAGGTGTTGAGCCCCGGGAACCGGGCGAGGTCGGTGGCCAGCTCCGAGGTGAGCAGCCGGAACTCAGTGCGGATCGCGTAGCGCAACACGGTGACGCCGCTGGAGCGCTCGCGGCCGATGAAGCGCCAATGCTCACGGCGCTCGGTGACGCTAGCGACAACGATTTCGACCGACGACTCGATTATCCGGTTCGGATCGAGCTTGCCGGCGCGGGCGCCCCGCAGCATGTCGCGCAAGGTTCGAAACGACTCGTCGATCAGGACCAGCCCGAGCGCCTCCATCGATTCGAAGTGACGGTAGAACGCCGCCGGGACAATCCCCGCTTCTCGGGTCACCTCGCGCAGGCTCAAACCGCTGAAACTGCGGTCGTCGAGCAGTTTGAGCGCCGCAGCGATGATGGCGCGCCGCGTCACCTCTTTGCGTTCCTCGCGGGACGGGCTCTCCCGGCTACGCCCGCGGCCCGACCGGTGTGGGCGTGAGGTAGGCGTACGACCGTTCACTGTGTGAACGCTATCACAGACCTGCGGAAATCCTTGACGAGCAGGGGTATGTGGCCGCATGGTGTACACATGTTCACCCAAACGTTGAAGAAGCGGGTACTGGGTTCCGACCTGGTCAACCTGCTTACCGGTCCGCACGGCGTCGACCGGTACACCGAGCTGCTGGCCCCCACCTGGACGCGCGGCGAGGGCCGCGCGAAGGTCGTCGAGGTGCGGCGGACTACCCCGCGCAGCGTCACCCTCGTGCTGGCGCCCAATGACGCGTTCACCGGCAGCGGTAGCGCGCTTCGCGCCGGACAGTACGTCAACCTCAGCGTCGAGATCGACGGCCGTCGGCACACCCGCTGCTATTCACCGGCCAATGCCGAGGGCACCTCGCATCTGGAGCTGACGATCGGACAGCACGACGGCGGGCTGGTCTCGACATTTCTGTACGA
This sequence comes from Mycobacterium sp., assembly GCF_049280035.1. Taxonomy (GTDB): domain Bacteria; phylum Actinomycetota; class Actinomycetes; order Mycobacteriales; family Mycobacteriaceae; genus Mycobacterium. The sequence goes on from NZ_JBAPPI010000293.1 coordinate 10,382, forward strand.
GCGGGCCCGGCGCGGGATGGTGGTCGGTCTCAGCGGCGTCGGCGGCGACTTCGTCTTGCCGGCACAACGACCCCGACGGATTCTGCTCGTCTCCGGTGGAAGCGGCATCACGCCGGTCATGGCGATGCTGCGCACGCTCGTCGACGAGGGCCACCCCGGCGAAATCGCGTTCGTGCATTACGCCCGCAACGCCGCCGAGGCCTGCTACCGCGACGAGCTCGCCGCGATGACCGGCGTACGGGTGCTGCACGGCTACACCCGTTCGGTCGACGGCGATCTCGAAGGCCGATTCGGGCCCGAACACCTGGCGGCAGCGATGCCGTCGCCGGATGCCGTATTCGTTTGCGGGCCGTCGGCTTTGATCGATGCCGTCCGCGAGCACTGCGAGAACGTGCACTCGGAGAGCTTCGTGCCGCCAGCGCTCGACCTACCCGCGCAGCCTTCGGGCGGGCGAGTGTCGTTCGCGGACAGCGGCATTGAGCTGGTTGACGATGGCCGCTCGCTGTTAGAGCAGGCCGAAGCGGCCGGCCTCACCCCGGCGAGCGGATGCCGGATGGGCATCTGCCATACCTGCACACGCCGCAAAACCTGTGGTGTCGTGCGCAACCTGACCACCGGCGCGGTGTCGACCGCGCCCGACGAGGACGTGCAGATCTGTGTGTCCGTCCCCGTCGGCGACGTCGACATCGCCCTCTAGAGAACTGGAGTCAAAAATGTCACAGCCCCGAGTCGCATTGACAGCCGATCAGGCCGAGGCATTCGGCCGTGAACTCGACGCCATCAAGGAACGCGTGATGGCCGATCTCGGCCAGCGCGACGCCGAATACATCCGCCGTGTCATCAAGACGCAGCGCGCCCTGGAAGTCGGCGGGCGTGCCCTGCTGTTCGCCGGGATCCTGCCGCCGGCCTGGCTGGCGGGCACCGCGATGCTCGGAGTGGCAAAGATCCTCGACAACATGGAGATCGGCCACAACATCATGCACGGCCAGTACGACTG
>NZ_JBAPPI010000294.1:0-13594 GCF_049280035.1 Mycobacterium sp.
GCAGAATGCAGCTCGGCACTCGGGCGTGCACAGAGGCAGGCGGCATGCTCGCCCGGTATGCCGCCGGCGGCTTGCCGAACACCCGCGCGAAGCTAGTCGTGAACGATCCGGTGCTCTGCAACCCGACCCTCACGCAGATCTCGGCCACCGAGCGATCGGTGTAGCGCAGCAACGCCGCCGCCCGCTCCAGCCGGCGGCTCTGAAGATAGGCGCGAGGCGACTCGCCGAACGTCCTGGTGAACATCCGGCTGAAATGCGCCCGCGACAACCCCGCCACCGCGGCCAGGTCCTCCACGGTGATCGGCTCCGCGTAGCGCGCGTCGACGAAATCCTTCGCCCTCAGTAGATAACGGGCGGGCGGCACCTGCGGCATGAAATCAGTATCGCCTCTCGCGGGAGGTAGGCCATTAGAGGAGTTCCGTCGTGCATTCGACGCAAATCCGCTACAGCCAGGTGTCCTGGGTGGTCGTCGTCAGGAAGGCTTCCAGGTCATCACGCCACTGCGCCGGGGTGGTCTTGTCGGGCTCGATGCCGGTGTAGTCGCCGCGATAGAACAGCAATGGCCGCGGCTTGATCTTGGGCACCTCCGAAAGGGACTGCACTGCGCCGAACACCACGAAATGGTCGCCGCCGTCGTGCACCGAGGCCACCGTACAGTCGATGTAGGCCAGCGATCCGTCGATAACCGGCAAACCCAAAGGTGAAGCGCTCCAGTCGATACCGGCGAACTTCTCCGGTTCCTTGGAGCCGAACCGCGCCGACACGTCCTTCTGGCTCTCGGTCAACACGTTGACGCAGAATTTCCCGGCGGCCTCGATGGCTTTCCATGAGCGCGACACCTTGGTCGGGCAGAACAGCACCAGCGGCGGCTCCAGCGACAGCGCCGCAAACGACTGACACGCGAAGCCGACCGGGACGTCGTCGTGCACCGTTGTGATGATCGTGATCCCTGTACAGAACTGACCCAGCACCTGCCGGAAGGTGCGTGAATCGATCTGCTCAGCCATTGCTACCCGCGGAAGCCGATGCTGAAGTCGTGGCCCCACAGACTCACTGCGGTGCTCTCGCGGGCGATCCAGTCGTGGTCGTCGACTTTTCTACCCTCACAACCGAATTCGATATCGAAGCCACCGGGTGTCTTCATGTAGAACGAGAGCATCAGGTCGTTGACGTGGCGGCCCAGCGTGGCCGACATGGGCACCTTGCGACGCAACGCCCGGTCCAGGCACAGGCCCACGTCGTCGGCCTGCTCCACTTCCATCATCAGGTGCACGATGCCGCTGGGCGTCTGTCCCGGCATGAAGGCCAGGCTGTGGTGACGCGGGTTGCAACCGAAGAAGCGCAACCAGGCCGGCGGCCCATCGGCGGGCCTTCCAACCAACTGCGGCGGTAGCCGCATCGAGTCGCGCAGCTTGAAGCCGAGCACATCGCGGTAGAAGTGCAGCGACTCTTCGTCGTCGCGGGTGGTCAGCACTACGTGCCCAAGACCCTGCTCACTGGTGACGAACTTGTGCCCGTACGGGCTGACCACCCGGCGGTGCTCCAAAGCGGCGCCGTGGAAAACCTCCAGGCAGTTGCCCGAGGGATCGGAAAACCGGATCATCTCGTCCACCCGGCGGTCCGCAAGTTCGGCAGCAGTGGCCTCTTTGTAGGGCGTGCCCTCCACATCGAGCCGGTTCCGGATTTCCTGCAGGCCTGCGGCATTCGCGCATTCCCAACCGGCCTCAGACAGCCGGTCCTGCTCACCGGGCACGATCACCAGTCGGGCCGGAAAATCATCCATCCGCAGATACAGTGTTCCTTCAGGTGCGCCTTGCGGCGCACCTTTGCCCTCGACCATGCCGAGTACTTTCAGGCCGTACTCACGCCAGGCCGCCATATCGGTGGCCTCGATGCGCAGGTAGCCCAGTGAACGGATGCTCATCACGCACCTCCCAGGAAATCAATGGTCAGCTTGTTGAACTCGTCGAACTTCTCCACCTGCGCCCAGTGTCCACACTGCCCGAAGACATGCAGTTGCGCTCGCGGAATGGTCTTCAGCGCGACCAGCGCGCCGTCCAGCGGGTTGACCCGATCTTCGCGGCCCCAGATCAACAGCACCGGTTGACGCAGCCGATGCACCTCGCGCCACATCATGCCGAGCTCGAAATCGGCCCCGGCGAACGACTTTCCCATCGCCATGGTCGCGGCCAGTGATTCCGGTGTACTGGCCAACGCGAACCGCTCGTCGATAAGCTCGGGGGTGATCAGCTTCTGGTCGTAGACCATCACCCGCAGGAATGCCTCGAGATTCTCCCGCGTCGGCTCGACGGAGAACTTCCCCAGCCGTTTCACACCCTCGGTCGGATCCGGCGCGAACAGGTTGATGCTCAGCCCGCCGGGACCCATCAGCACCAGACGTCCGGCCCGGTCGGGGTAGTCCAGCGCGAAGCGGACAACGGTGCCTCCGCCCAATGAATTGCCCACCAGCGGAACGCGTCCCAGACCCAATTGGTCGAAGAGGCCTTTGAGCGCTCGGGCCGCGTAGTGGTTGAACTGGCCGTGTTCGGCGCGTTTGTCGGAATGGCCGTAACCGGGTTGATCGACGGCCAGCACGTGAAAACGCTCGGCCAGTACCGGAATGTTGCGCGCGAAATTCGTCCAGCTCGCCGCTCCGGGACCGCCGCCGTGCAGCAGGACCACCGTCTGGTCGTGACCGACGCCCGCTTCGTGGTAGTGCAGCCTCAGCTGTCCATCAACGTCAACCTCGGCAAACCGCGAGGTGGACTCGAAGGTCAGTTCCTCTGTCGTGGTCATGTCCTAGACCATGGTGTCGCCGGGCGGCAGCCCGAACTCGTTGTTACCGAAGATCTGGTAGGCCCGCTCGGGGTCGTTGGCGGCGTGCACCCGCCCGGCGTGCGCGTCGCGCCAGAAGCGTTGCACCGGTTGATCATTGCCCAGCGCTGTGGCGCCGGATGCCTCAAACAGCCGGTCGATCGAGGCGATCGCACGCCCGGTGGCACGTACCTGGTCGCGGCGGGCGCGGGCCCGCAGGTCGAAGGGGATCTCCTTGCCGGCGGACAGCAGCGCGTACTCGTCGGCTACGTTGCCGCTCAACTGGCGCCACGCCGCGTCGATGTCGCTGGCCGCCTCGGCGATACGAACCTTGGCGAACGGGTCGTCTTTCGCCTTCTCCCCGGCGAAAGCCGCACGCACTCGCTTGCCCTGGTGCTCGACATGCGCGTCGTACGCGCCGTAAGCCATGCCGACGATCGGCGCCGAAATGGTAGTGGGATGCATTGTGCCCCAGGGCATTTTGTAAACCGGAGCGGTGTTGGTCTCATAGCCACCCGCGGTGCCGTCATTCATTGCCTTGTACGACAAGAACCGGTGCCGGGGTACGAAGACGTCCTTGACGACGACGGTGTTGCTGCCGGTGCCACGGAGGCCGACGACATGCCAGACGTCATCGATGCGGTATTCGCTGCGCGGAATCAGGAAGCTGCCGAAGTCCACCGCTCGGCCGTCCTTGATCACTGGGCCGCCGAGGAACGCCCACGTCGCGTGGTCGCAGCCCGACGACCAGTTCCACGAGCCGCTGACCAGATAGCCGCCGTCGACCACCGCGCCCGCGCCCATCGGGGCGTACGACGACGAAATCCGCACGTTGGTGTCCTGGCCCCAGACCTCCTCTTGGGCCTGCTGGTCGAACAGCGCCAGATGCCAGTTGTGCACTCCGATGATCGAGCTGACCCAGCCGGTCGAACCGCAAGCGCTCGCCAGCCGGCGAGCGGCCTCGTAGAACAGCGCGGGGTCGCATTCCAGACCGCCCCACTGCTTGGGCTGCAGCAGCCTGAAGAACCCGATTTCCTGAAGCTCGCTCACCGTGGCGTCGGGCAAACGACGCAGGTCTTCGGTCTCCTGGGCCCGCTGCCGCAATTTGGACAGCAGTTCGTCGATGCCGTCTAGGACCGACTGGGCGTCACGTTGTTCAATGGACGTCACGGGTTCCCTCCATAGGTGGCTCACGTAAACAGAGACTAGAACACGTTCCGATTTGTGTCGAGCAGGCTGTTCCTGCGACTGGTAGCGCCACCAATCCAGTTTTCTGTAACCTGTTCTAGTTATGACAGACGAGAGGACTTCGCCGTGCCGGATGTCGTGACCGATGAGGTTCCCGACGAGCCGCTCGGCAGCCATGTCCTTGAACTGGAGATCGCTGACGTGCTCGCCGAGACCGACGAGGCGCGGTCGCTGGTGTTCAGGGTCCCCGCGGGTGCCGAGATCCCTGCTGACCGGCTGCGGTACGCGCCCGGCCAGTTTTTGACGCTGCGGGTCCCCAGCGATCGCACCGGATCGGTCGCGCGCTGCTATTCGCTGTGCAGCTCGCCGTTCACCGACGACGCGCTCACGGTCACCGTCAAGCGGACCGCCGACGGGTACGCGTCGAACTGGCTGTGCGACCATGCCCATCCCGGCATGCGGATTCACGTGCTGGCGCCGTCGGGCACCTTCGTGCCCAAGACGCTCGACGACGACTTCCTGCTACTGGCCGCCGGCAGCGGGATCACGCCGGTCATGTCGATCTGCAAATCGGCACTGTCGGAGGGCAGCGGACAGGTGGTGTTGCTCTACGCCAACCGTGACGACCGCTCGGTGATCTTCCGCGACGCGCTGCGCGAGCTCGCCGCCAAATACCCCGACCGGCTGACCGTGCTGCACTGGCTGGAATCATTGCAGGGATTGCCGTCGGCGACCGCGCTGGCCCAACTGGCCTCCCCGTTCGCCGACCGGCAGGCATTCATCTGCGGGCCCGGGCCATTCATGGCGGCCGCACGAGAAGCCCTCGGAAATCTGAATGTGCCTGCGCAGCAAGTACATATCGAGGTGTTCCGGTCGCTGGACACCGATCCGTTCGCTGCGGTGAAGATCGAGGATGACGGCTCTGATGACGGGGAGCCGCCGGCCACTGCGGTAGTCGAGCTAGACGGGCAGACCCACACCGTGTCGTGGCCGCGCGGGGCCAAGCTGCTCGACGTGCTGCTGGATGCCGGCCTGGACGCGCCGTTCTCCTGTCGCGAAGGCCACTGCGGCGCCTGCGCCACCACCTTGCGCAGCGGCAAAGTGAGCATGGCGGTCAACGACGTCCTGGAGCAGCAGGACCTCGACGACGGGCTGATCCTGGCCTGCCAGTCTCACCCCGAGACCGATTCGGTCGAAGTTACCTACGACGAATAGCCGCAGCGTAAGTTCTGCTCAGACCGTAAGCGAGAGGACGCACGATGCAGCGGCTGGTGACGGCACTAGCAGGCGTCGGCCTGATGCTGGCATTGGCACCGCCCGCGGTATCCCCGGCCGCCAGCAACACCGCCACCACCTTGGTTCCCCTCAACGACGGCACCCAGTTGGAAACACGAGCCGTGCTCGACTGCCATCGTGCGACCGGCAGCTGCGACTTCACCGTCGGAGCCGACCGCAAGACCAGCGACGGCGTGACCGGTTTCCCGTCTGACCTCTGGTCGCGCCAAAGCACCGACATCCGTTCATCCGACCGGACGCTTTATCTCGACGTACACGCCACCGCGCAATACGACCGGGTCTTCAAAGAAGGCGGGCACGACAACGTCACCACGGTGTACATGGGCGACGGTGCGCCGGACAAGTATCAGACCACCGGCCGGATCGACGCGACGGACTGGCGCACCGGCCAACCGCGCACCGACGTGCCGGTCATCATGTGCACGCATATCCAGGTGGTCTACGGCGGGAACAACCTCACCTCGCCGAGCACCTGCGCGCAGACCACCTTTTCCTGAGCCGTCAAAGCTTCTGCGATGAGAGCTTAAGACGCCGAGATTGCTCACAGGGTCGTTGATTCCGAAATTGCACAGCCGTAGACGCAATCTCGCCGACTTCTCCTAAGCCGTCAAAGCTTCTGCGACACCACTTTTGCGAGAGGTCACCGGGACTCGAGAAAAGCGATCACCGCTCGAACGCGGCGGTGATCGTCGGCGGTCTCAGGCAGGTTCAGCTTGTTCAGGATGCTTCGGACATGCTTCTCGACGGTGCCTTCGGTGAGCCACAGTCGACGGGCGATGCCCGCGTTGGTGCGCCCCTCCGCCATCAGCGCCAACACCTCATGTTCACGCGGACTAAGAACAGCGAGCGGATCTTCGCGTCGGCGTCCGGAGACCAACTCTTGGATGAGCGCCGGATCGACTACTGAGCCGCCGTTAGCGACCCGTTGTAGTGAATCGACAAATTCCGCCACATCGGTCACCCGACTCTTGAGGAGATAACCGATGGCATGACCGCTGGACAACAGCTCCACCGCGTGCTCGACCTCGACATGCGCCGACAAAACCAAAATGCCGATTTCGGGCAGTTCACCGCGGATGACTCCTGCTACGTCAAGACCCTCCGTCGTATTGGTTGGCGGCATACGGATGTCCACGACAAGCAAGTCCGGATTTTCCGCCCGGACTAGGGCAAGGGTTTCGGTGGCATTGCCGGCCTGGCCGACAACGTCGAACCCGGAGCGCCCGAGTAGGCTCGCCAGCCCCTCACGAAGAAGGACATCGTCGTCAGCCACGATCACGCGTAGAGCGCTACTCCGCGAAGTTGCTTCTTCTCCTGGCGCACTGTGCGTGTTGCTGGAGTCCACTCCCATGCGGCAACGTCCTCTCGGCCATTCGACCGATCACATCTTGCTACGGACGCACCCGGAAAGTCACTGACCGCACTATTGACCCTCAGGCCGGCACCCCGATGAGTCGCGCGGCATCGTCGACTGCTGCCTGCTCCATGCGGCGAGCGCTGTCCAGTCCGGCAAAATTACGCCATGAGCGGATGGCGTGGCGAGTGAGCTGTATGACGCGGTTTTCCATCGAGTCCCCGGTTGCCAACGCGTGGGCGCGCACAGCGCAACCGGTCACGGCGTCCAGCGCGGCCTGGTCGTAGGTGTCGACGAGTGCGGTCGACTCGTATGCGGCCTGTAAGGCATACCGTCCCGCGATGTTTGCGCTCGAGCTGACGGCGCGGGCCGCGGCGCGGGCCGCGCGATCGGCCGCGTCCCAGGCCGCGATGGGCGGCATATCACCGGACGCCATCCTCCGATGTAGCTCGGCGATGTCGATGATCACCTTGACCGCCGTGAGTTTGGCGTAGCGAACGACACCCCAAGCGGGGTTGGCTAGCACCTCCGCGATCCAAGCGTGGATGACGGGATTGGGAACCTTGGCGGTTCCGACTGTCTGCCACCCGAGATCAAGGGCGAGCACGCTGTCTTCTGGTAACAGATAACCGTCGGGTCGGGCCAGTAGGTCGTTGCACGATTGGACCAGAGCGGCCAACGGGCGGGCCGAGCACGCCGGGAAGTCGGTGATCTGCGCGTCACCGTTGATGTAGGAGATGACGTTCATGGCACACCCTTTGCCTGATCCCTGTTGGTGGGATCCTTTGGCCAACCTCAGCGGGTTGGTTATCCGGTCAGTAGTCATATCTGTTGTCTCCCTTTTACTTTGGCGTTATCACGAAGTTGTAGCCGAGGTTGACTGCTCGGCTGGATTAGTGCGCGCTGCGCTATGTGCGTACGAGCCGGGCGCAAGCCCGATCAGGGACAGCCAGAGAATGACGGTGATAACGGCTAATACAACGGTGGCGATCAGGTGCCGAAACAGCTGCCTGCTATACGGGTTTTCGGTTTGAAGGCGCAATGGCGGCTGCCAGCATTCGACATCGTCACCGCATCCCCCTAGCGGAATTTCGGCTATCTTCGGTTGCCGAACCGCGTAACCCCGCTGCGATGAAGGTATTTCGTACGGGTAGCTCTTCATAGCTGTCAGCGTCGCGCGGTATGCACAAAAAGTCTTCGCCGCTAACGCCCATTGACCATCCCTGTTAGCGGCAGTTGGCCACTACCAGCTAGCTGCAATGAGCCCGGGGCGGTGCAGGAGCGCGCATCACAAAAAGGCGGCGTGCGTTGTGAAAGGCGCGACGATCCGCGGGACTACTTGCTTTCACCCAGGCGACCGAGGGCTGTAATGATCGCACAAGCGGACAGGGCAGACTTGGCGAGGAAACCTATGGCGGGGCTGGCCGCGAGCATGTCCGCCAGGTCGGGCTCGGCGTGTGTAGAGATCAGTATGACCGGGGCCGTTGGCGCGCCGTCGATCTCGTGAAGCGCCTCCGCGAGATCGAAGCCGCTTTCGTCTCCGAGATTTACATCGACCAGTGTCACGTCGGGTCGCAGTTCTTGGACGGACCGCAGCGCGTCGGCATTGGTTGATGCCATGCCGACGACGCGGGCCCCCTGGTGTTCAAGCAGCCGACTGGCCGAGTCGAGGAACTCCGGATTGTCGTCGACGATGACAACCCGGATCGGCTTAACCGGTGACTCCACAGCGCCATTGTGACCACCCAAGCGGCCAGTCGGCATTCCCGCTAGCACCAAAACTCACGTCTCGTGCGGACCAAGTTCGCTGGACTACCCACCGGGCGGCCCGTCGAGTTCCAGCGGAATCCTCACCACCAGCGATGTACCGTCGCCGAGGCGACTCGTAATGCCGATCTGACCACCCAGGGCCTCAACCCGGTCCACCAAGCCTATGAGTCCAGACCCTTTGCGGGCGTCGGCTCCCCCAACCCCGTCGTCGCGAATCGAAAGGTAAAGGTTCTCATCCTCAGCCTTGACGGCCAGCTGCACGCGAGAGGCCTGTGAATGCTTAGCTACATTTGTAAGCGCCTCTGCCACAACGTAATACCCGGCCACCTCCACGTAGTCAGGCAAGCGCCGAGGTACAGCTATATCCAGTTCTACCGGGACCGCGCAGCGGCGTGCGAGTGTCTTCAGCGTCGGTCCGAGCCCTCCTTTTGACAGGATCGCCGGATGAATACCGCGGGCAATCTCCCGTAGTTCGTCCGAGACACCGACCAAACCAGTAACGACGTCGGAAATTTGTGCCCGCAGCGTCGTCTGCTGGGGCGAGACAGACTCCTCTGCCAGGCGCAGCTTGAGTCCCAACGAGACCAGTCGCTGTTGGGCACCGTCATGCAAATCCCGTTCGAAACGGCGGCGACTGTCATCGGCGGCCGTGACGATCCGCGCCCGTGAGGTAGTCAGTTCCGCTCGTGCCTGAACGTTGGCAATCGCAATCGCGATGAGGTCCGCAAAGTCGCTCACGCGTTGCTCCGCGTCAGCTGGAAACGCGTTCGGTCGTGATGAACCCGCAACGGCCACCCCCCACACCCGGCTGTCGACCATGATCGGTGCCCCGACACCCGAGCGCAAACCCAACGCACGTATGCGCGCCGCCGCCGACCCGGCCGCGTAGTCGTGGCTGTCCATTCGTGCCGCTCGGCCGGCTCGCCACACCGCCGCTGCAACACTCTCGCCGTTGAGCGAAAAGCGTTCGCCCACAGGCATCTTCTGCAAGCCTGGTTCATCGGCCGCTGCAAGCAGCAGGGCCGTGCCGTCAGGCTCGTATCTGAGCAACGCCGCGTTCTGTACATCGAGACAATTGGCCAACTCCGCGACCACGGCTGAGAACACCTCCGATGGCGGAACGTTACGCGCCACTAATGTCGCGACCCGTCGCAGCGCGGTCTGCTGCCGTGCGGCGAGATCGGCTTCGTGCCGGCGGCGATCGGCTTCGATCGCGCTGGCTCGGGCCAATCCAGCCAGACTGTTGCACAACAGCGCGACGACGAAGAAGACGCCAACCACGACCCAGTTCTGAAGCTGGCCGAGAACAAAGCCGTGCGGCCAGCTTCGGCAATAGTCGAAGGCCACGGCGCTCACCAGTGCGGTGATCGCCGCTAATCCGAACCCCCAGGACATTCCGACCAGCAGTACCCCAAGCAGGTACACCGTGCCGAAAGCCATGGTCGGAGCCAAATGTTTGAGCAGAACAACGACACCCGTCTCGACGCCTATCAATGCCGTAGCGGCGACGAGCCCTTGCCAGAGCGGCGGAGGGGTCGGCCGCACCAGCAGTCGCATGATCCGCCCGCCCGGATGTTCCCGCCGGCCGCTCTTGACCTGAGCGATCCCGTGCTCTGTCACATGATCGGCGTAGCACGCGCGATGGTCTGCCGCAATATCGCCAGCGAGGTGCCAACACTGCTGCCCGCTAGCCGGTAGCCAAAGATTCCGGTTAGCTGCAATCTCATGTTGGTGTCAGCCGCACAGACATAGGTTCCTCTGGCCGGAATCATCGAGGCATGACTACAACAGCACAACACCCGACAGCACAGACAAACGGCGGTAGCCGGCGGCGAGAGGACGAGGTACACGGCTTCCAGCCGTCACAGCAGCTTGTCCAGAACCTCCAGCGGATCCTCGTCGACCTCATCGAACTGCATTTGCAGGGCAAGCAGGCCCACTGGAACGTTGTCGGTACGAATTTCCGCGACTTACATCTACAACTCGACGAGCTGGTCGACTTCGCCCGCGACGGCAGCGACATCATCGCCGAGCGCATGCGCGCGCTTGATGCGGTGCCGGACGGCCGGTCCGATACGGTGGTCGCCACTACCAGCCTGCCCCGATTCCCGGCGAACGAGCACAACACTACGGAGGTCGTGGACCAGATCACGACCCGCATCTATGCAACTGTCGAGACGTTTCGCACGGTGCATGACGCGGTTGACGCCGAAGACCCCAGCACAGCGGACATCCTGCATGAGCAGATCGACGGGCTGGAGAAGCTCGCATGGCTGATCAAATCGGAAAACCGTAAGATCTAACCCGATCAACCCCGGCCCGTGCGCGTCGTCAAAGCTTCTGCGACAACACCTTTGCGAAAGTGTGGGTATCGCCCGGCCAGCGCGCCGACACGTAGCTGCCGTCGTCGACGACGAATGCCGGCCGCGACTCGGTTGCGGTGTCGCGCACCATTCCGGAGGTCTTGAGCCGCCAGTGCCGTGACCCCCGTTCGACATCGCAAAAGTCCGCCGGGTTTTTCAGCGCACGGGTGACTTCGGACTGCACGGACATGTAGCCGGCGGCCTGCCCAGGCTCCTCGGTGTAGGTGCGGTAGTAGTTGCGGTCCCAGAAGCGGGTGATCCGGCTCAGACGCCAGGCGGTGCGTTCTAGCGCCCACGTCAACGCCGTGGTCCGGCGGCCGTAGAGCACCGAATGACCGGTCGTGGGATCGACGCTTCGGGCGGCGAGCAGCACACCGTGACAGATCGCGGCCACGGTCACCCCGCGGGCGAAGGCGTCGACGACCATGCGGTGCAGCGTGTCGCTGTCGATGTAGGAGCGCATCCCGCGGGCACGATGGCCGCCGGGCAGCAGCAGCGCGTCAATGCCGTCGAGAGTGGTTTCAGCCCAACGGGACGGGTGCTGATATTCCGCGGACTGCAGCATGTCGCGATATGCGCGGCGGGCGTCCTTGTTGGCCCGCAGCACTCGCCCCACGATCGTGATGGCGCCCAACACCGGTAGCGCAGACCAGAAGTCCAAGCCGCGACCGGTGACCATGATGTCGTCGGCCACCCCGGGGCTGCCGCTTTCGGTGGCGAACAGAACGCGGTGGCCGTCGGCGCGCAGGACCTGCCAACTCACCGCGACTTCGGTGGGGTCGAAGTCACGATCGGGAATCGGGATCAGCACAGTACCCATCGGTGATCTCCGAGCTTACGGCCTATACACCTCAACTAGCCGCCGATTCCGTTATCGAGATGCAGATGGCTTACGAAATACCAAGGGAGGCCGACTAGCTGGACTACTACGACGAGGACCAACGCAATCAGAGCGGCGAGCAGTCCGACGCCGCGCGCCCGGGTGCCGATCGGAGAAAATGCCAAGACCAGGAACAGCGGAGCGAAACCGAACTCCACCCAGATGAGGATCCGTTTGGGCGTTTCGACCGCTTTGTCATAGTCGGTGAGGTGGCTGTCGGGAAAGCCGGTCAGGTACAGATCCCAGCCAGCGAGGTAGGTTACGCCCAGCGCGGCGATGGCGCCTGCTACGCAGGCGACTATGGCAAGAGCCTTCATCATCGTCGCGTTTCCCGCGCCTTAAAGATCACCCATGGATATTCTCAACCATCCGACATTGACGTCGCCCAACTGACCTATCTGGGAGCAAGTTGGTGCTCCCGTTAACAACAAATAGGGATGACTCGTGAGCATGGCGTACTTGGCGCAACCGGAGCAGCAGCAGCAATTGGAATGGCTCGACGGCGGAACACTGGCAATCTTGCTCGACGGCAAGGCCACCGATGGTCAGTTGATGGTCGGACGCTTTGATGTTAGCGAAGGAGAAGCACCCCCGTACCACAAACACACGCGTGAGGATGAGGTCTTCATGCTGATCAAAGGGACGGCGTTGGTCTGGTACGACGACCAAGAGCTGGAGCTATCGGAGGGCGGTATCGTCTTCTTGCCCAAGAACATTCCGCACGCATACCGCATCACATCCAAGAAAGCTGATCTGCTGATGATCAATACGCCCGCTGGAATCGAGGGTATGTTCCGCTACGCCGGTCGTGACAGAGCTATGCCGCGCCCGGAGAGTTTCGAAATCTCGCCTGCACGTATGGCCGAGGGAGCAGACAAGTTCGGACAGGTCATTCTTGGCCCGCCACGCTGACCGCACCATTGTCGGAGGAGTTCGTCACCGCGGCAGGCCGAGCAGCCGCTCGGCCGCCACCGTGAGCAGGATCTGCTCGGTGCCGCCGGCAATCGTCAGGCAGCGGGTGTTCAGGAAATCGTGCACGATCTTGTCCTCGACCGCGCCCGCTCCTTCGGCCAGATCCATCCGGTATTCGGCCAGCGCCTGGCGGTAACGCACCCCGATGAGTTTGCGCACACTGGATTCCGACCCCGGGTCCTGGCCGCCCACCGCGAGCTGGGCGATGCGCTGGTCGAGCAACGAACCAACCTGCGCGGTGATGATCAACCGTGCCAGCCGATCCTGTTGTGCGACATCGAGATCGATCTCTGCCGCCGCCGCGAGCAGTTGTTCCATCGGGTTGCCCAGCGCAGTGCCCTGCGCCATCGCGACCCGCTCGTTGGCCAGCGTGGTGCGGGCCAGCCGCCAGCCGTCGTTGACCGTGCCGACCACCATCTCGTCAGGGACGAACACGCCGTCGAGAAAGACCTCGTTGAACAGTGCGTTACCGGTGATTTCGCGCAGCGGCCGGATCACGATGCCAGGCGAGCTCATGTCGATCAGAAAGTAAGTGATCCCTTTGTGTTTCGGCGCATCGGCATCGGTACGGCCAAGGCAGACACCCCATTGCGCCTTGTGCGCCGAAGACGTCCACACCTTCTGCCCGGTCAGCTCCCAGCCCCCGTCGACGCGCACCGCTTTGGTCCGCAGCGACGCCAGATCCGACCCGGCTTCCGGCTCGGAAAACAGCTGGCACCAGAAGATTTCGCCGCGCAGGGTAGCCGGTACGAATCGCTCGACCTGCTCGGGCGTGCCGTGTTCGAGAATGGTCGGCGCCGCCCACCAGCCGATTACCAGGTCGGGGCGCGGCACAGCGGCCGACGACATTTCCTGATCGATCAGCAGCTGCTCGGCGGGCCCGGCGCCACGGCCATATGGCGCCGGCCAGTGCGGCGCCAACAGCCCGGCTTCGGCCAGCGCGGCCTGGCGCTTGTC
>NZ_JBAPPI010000295.1:0-3322 GCF_049280035.1 Mycobacterium sp.
GTCGAATGCAGGCCTTCCTGGTTCATCAACCTGACGAGTTCCGGGCGACGGACCGAGGCGACCAGGAATGCACGAATGCCCTCGCGCAACCGCGACAGATCGTCGTCGGGAACCGTTCGTTGTTGCAACTCGGCGTTGAGATCGTCGGTCAGGTGGCGGAACTCATGATCGACCGCGGCGTACCAGAGCTGCTCCTTGGAACGGAACCGCTGGTTGATGGTGCCGCGACTGAGTCCCATCTCGGCGTTGAGCGTGCGCAGCGACATTCCGTCGTAGCCGTGCTCAGCGAAAGCGCGTAACGCGGCCCGCAGGATCTCGTCGTCGTCTCGTATACGTGGCCGGCCGCGTGTCTCGGCGGTCCGCACGGCATCTGTCGCCATGACAGCACGATACCTCCCGGTAGATGTTTTCTTGACAGATGGCGAGAAATAGTTCAAGCTGACACCATGAAGCGAGAAGAACACGTACTCAACGAGACGTTCAGCTACCGGTATCCCGGCAAAGATGCAGACCACGCGATCCTGATTCAGCACGGGATCGCTTCCCACGGCGGCATTTACGACAGTTTTTGCGCGCACCACGCGTCCCACGGCGTGGATGTCTGGAGCATGGACGCGCCGGGCCACGGCCGGTCTGTGAACATGCGGCCACCCGGCCGGTTCAGCATCGAGGAGTGGGTCGATGACGCGGTGGCTTTGGGCGAGCACATCGGCGAAACCACCGGTCTACCGGTGTTCATCAAGGGATCATCGTTGGGTGCCGCGGCGGCCTATTGCGCGCTACAGGCCTCTGATGTCTTCCTCGGCGCGATCCTGATGGGCTACGCAATCCCATCCGCTCCGCTGATTCCGAACCCGAACCCGTTCCGTAGCGAGGCTTTTGAGCAGATCGATGCACTGTTCGGCGACAAACTGCTGCTCAGCCTCGACCGCTTCATCAACTTCGATGAGGACTACGGCTACGTCGGTGCGAGCGAGCAAAAGAAAGCCGATCCACTGAACACCTGGTACTACGAATTGCGGGCATTCGCGTCGTTCTTCCGCTACGACCCAGTGATACCGCTCTCGCAGAACACCAAGCCGATCTTCTACACGGTTGGTGAGCGGGACACGACCTTCGGGCCCGACGTCGCCAAACTGGTCGCCGACGCCACCGCGGGACCCGTCGAACTGTATGTGCACCCCGATGGCATGCATCAGCTGATGCTGTCGCACACCGTCGCCTACAGCGACGTGGTGCTCGAATGGTGCCGCCGACAAGCCAAGTAATCCCCCTCAACAGCCAACTAATCAGCTCAACATCCAAGGAGCAGCACGCATGACGACCACCCTGCACCCGCGCGGCGTCAACCATCTAGCCCTAGGCACACGAGACATGAAGGGACAGCTCGAATTCTGGTGCGATGTTCTCGGCTGCCCGCTACGGGCGCTGTACTACATGCACGGCGTCGACGGCGCGTTCCACGGCTTCGTCGAACTGGCACCGGAGAGCTACGTCGCGTTCGTCCAGCACCCCGACAATCCCAAGGACATCGAGTGGGGCGTCACTCACGCCGGCAATCCCGGCGGCGCCGTCACCATCGGTGGGATGCAGCACGTCGCCCTCCATGTCGACACCCTCGACGAGGTTCTGACAATGCGGGATCGGATCCGCAGCCGCGGCGTGCAGGTGATCGGCCCCATAGACCATGGCTTCATCAAGTCGATCTACTTCGGAGGACCCGAAGGCCTGAGCCTAGAAGTCACCTGCGGGCACGATATCGACGCCAACGCCTGGGTGGATCCCGAAGTTGTTGGCCTGTGCGACATCTCGCAGCACGAGGTAGAAGCACTCAAAAACCCGGCCGCTTTCGACAGGCCCGCGACCGCTGTCGCACAGCCAGCCGCCGATCCTGACAAACCCACCATGCACTGGCCCGGCGCGTACGACCTTTTGGTGTCGCTGAGCGACCAGGAAGTCTGGGACAACGCCAGCGAAACCACGCCTCCGGTAATCGTCGACTGATCGTTGCGGCTGAGCCCACCTGAAAAACGATGTCGTCCAGCGCTTCCCCGCCCATCGCCGCAGCGATCACGCGGCTCGCCTCAAGCTGAAAGCAGAATCCGAATGGATGAACTCACCCACCTCATCGACGGCGAACGGGTCGCCACCGACCAGTGGTTCTACACGGTCAACCCCACCACCCAGCAGCCCTGGGCGAGAGTGGCCCGCGGATCCGCACAAGATGCCGCCCGCGCTGTGAGCGCCGCGCGGGTCGCCTTCGACGAAGGTCCATGGCCTCGCATGACTCCCGACGAGCGGGGCGCGCACTTGCACCGCCTCGCCGATCTCGTCGAGCAGCACACCGATGAACTCGTTGCACGGGAAACCGCCGACATGGGCAAGCCGGTGACCCAGTGCCGCGAGCGTGACCTGCCACGCTCGGTCGCGAACTTCCGATTCTTCGCTGACTATCCGCGTTTCTGCGAGGACGAATCCCTACCGTCTGGCACCCACCACATCTACACCAGTTACGAACCCGTCGGCGTCACCGCCGCGATCAGCCCGTGGAACTTCCCACTGATGCTGTCGACTTGGAAAGTCGCCCCTGCCCTCGCCTTTGGCAACACCGTAGTTCTCAAACCGGCAGAACAAAGCCCGGGCACCTGCACCCGTCTCGGCGAGTTGGCGATCGAGGCGGGGCTACCCAGAGGTGTGCTCAATATCCTGCACGGCTACGGCCCGGGTGAAGCCGGTGAAGCCCTAACCACCAGTCCCGACGTCGATCTCGTGACATTCACCGGCGAATCCAACACCGGACGCACGATCCTTCAAGCTGGCGCATCCACCCTCAAACGGGTGAGCTTCGAACTGGGCGGCAAGAGCGCAAACCTGGTCTTCGCCGACGCGGATCTCGACGCCGCGCTCGACTGGTCCATCAAGGCTGCCTTCACCAACTCCGGCCAAGTCTGCCTGGCCGGCAGCCGCCTCTATGTCGAGCGCGCGATCTTCGACGAGTTCGTCGACCGCTTCGTCGACTTAGCCGAGCGTCTCGTGGTCGGCGACCCGACCGACCCCGCCACCGACATCGGGCCGCTGGCAAGCGAAGAACACTGGCAGAAGGTGTGCCGCTACTTCGACATCGCCGAAGCCGAAGGAGCCAAGCTCCTCACCGGCGGTCTGCACGAAGGCTGGTGGGTCCGGCCGGCGGTGCTGGTCAACACCACCCAGGAGATGCGGATCAGCCATGAGGAGATCTTCGGTCCGATCGTCACCATCGCACCTTTTGACGGTGAAGCCGACGCTATCCGGCTGGCGAATGACTCCCGGTATGGCCTGAACG
>NZ_JBAPPI010000296.1:0-5141 GCF_049280035.1 Mycobacterium sp.
CCGCTAGCTGCTCGGCGGCCGAGCTCGCCGCAACCGCGCGGGCCACCACAGCGCGGCGGGCCAGTGCGCCATCCAGGGCCTGCCAGGACAGGTCGTAGCGCACGTGCAGCCGGTCCAGCCGATTGGCGGTTTCATACCCCCAGGCGCCACCCACGACCAGCACCGCCAACAGCACGGCCAGCGCGATGACCAGCACGATCGTCATCAGCTGGCCACCTGGACCTTGGCACCGGATCCAGCGACCGTCTCGTAGACCCGCATGATCTGGTTGGCCACCACCGACCAGTCGTAGCGGCGCACCGCATCGGAGCCCGCCGCGATGTAGCGCTTAGCCAACCGATCGTCCTCCAGCACCGCGACCAGGCCGGCAGCCAGCGCGGCGCTGTCTTCGACCGGCACCAGTCGACCCGCATCGCCCTCACGCAGCACCCGCCGGAACGCGTGCAGATCGCTGGCCACTACCGGGGTACCGGCGGCCATCGCTTCGACCAGCACGATGCCGAAACTCTCGCCGCCGGTGTGGGGCGCACAGTAGACGTCGGCGCTGCGCAGCGCCGATGCCTTGGCGGCGTCATCCACTTGGCCCAGGAAGCGCAGGTGGCCCGCCAATCCGCCGGCTTTGCTGCGCAATTCGTCTTCATCGCCGCGGCCCACGATCAGCACCTGGACGCCGGGAAGGTGCTCGACCAGGGTGGGCAGCGCGTCGATCAGGACGGCCATGCCCTTGCGGGGCTCGTCGTAGCGGCCCAAGAACAGCACTGTCTTGCCGGGCCGCGGATAGCCGTGGAGCCGTGGCGCGGCGGCATACGAGGCCACGTCGACGCCGTTGGGAATCTCGACCGCGTCCGATCCCAGCGCTTCCATCTGCCAGCGCCTGGCCAGGTCGGAGACCGCGATCCGGCCGACGATCTTCTCGTGCCAGGGCCGCAGCAGACCCCCAAAGACCGTCAGCGTCAGCGATTTGGTGGTCGAGGTGTGAAAGGTCGCCACGATCGGTCCCTCGGCCACCCGCAGCGCCCACATCGACAGGCTCGGCGCATTCGGCTCATGCAGATGCAGCACGTCGAAGTCGCCGTCGGTCAGCCAGCGCCTGACCTTGCCGTGTACGGCCGGGCTGAACTGCAGCCGGGCCACCGAACCGTTGTAGGGAATCGGGACGGCTCTGCCGGCCGAGACGACGTATTCCGGCAGCGCGGCATGCCGGCCTGGCGACGAGGGCGCCAGCACGCTGACGTCCTGACCGCGGGCGCGCATCACCTCGGCGAGCTGCAAGACGTGCGACTGCACCCCGCCCGGCACATCGAACGAGTACGGACACACCATGCCGATTCGCATCAGGTCTCCGCCAATCGGGCCCGTCGTTCGTCGGACAGATCTGCCAGCCACTGCGGCTGGAGCATATGCCAGTCGGCGGGATACTCGGCGATGTTGCGGGCAAAGACGTCGGCAAGCGCCTGGGTGATAGAGCCGACTCGTTCACTGGCGGGGCCGCCGGCGCAATCCAGCGGCGGGCAGATCTCTATCCGGGTCGTGTCGGCCTCGTACCAGCAATGCACCGGTAGCAACGCCGCCCCGGTTTGGATCGCCAGCTTCGCCGAACCGGCCGGCATCCTGGTCGGTTCGCCGAAGAAATTCACCTGGACCCCGGTGCGGGTGAGATCGCGCTCGGCCATCAGGCAGACCAGCTTGTTGTCCCGCAGTCGTTCGCTGAGCAGCTGGAAGGGTGGCTGCTCGCCGCCGGACAGTGGGATCACCTCGAAGCCCAGGCTCTCCCGGTAGCCGATGAACCGCCGGTAGAGCGACTCGGGTTTGAGCCGCTCGGCGACGGTGGTGAACTTGCCGCGAGTCTGGATCAGCCACACCCCGGCCATGTCCCAGTTGCCGCTGTGCGGCAACGCCATCACGGCACCGCGGCCCGCCGCCAGCGCCGCGTCCAGATGTTCGTCGCCTACAGCCGTTTTGGCGAGTTCTTGGCCCACTGCGTAAAGATCCATCGTCGGCAATCGGAACGCCTCGCGCCAGTAGCGGGCATAGGACGCCAGCGACGCCCGCATCAGGCTGCCGGGCACTTCTTTCGGCGGAACGCCGATGACGCGCGCCAGATTCTTGCGCAGTTGGGCCGGTCCCCCGTTGCGGGACGCGTACAGCGCGCCGGCGTCAAAAACGTTGCGCGCGGCGAATTCTGGCATGGCGCGCACCGCCATCCAGCCGGCCGCATAGCCCCAGTCGGTCACCCGGCCGCCCAGCGAAAGACCGCTGACCCCAGGCAGTTTCAAGCCCCCCGGGACGGAGATCACGGCTCGCTCTCCCCCGGTTCCTGCGCCCGGCCGGCCGGGGGCATCGGATCGCCCGCACCGGGCGAATGCCGCACGGCGTGCAACCGCTGAGCACAGGTGATCATGCTGGCGACGGCCAATAGCCACATCGCCACGTGCAGTGCCCAGGGCAACGGAAACACCGGCAGGTCCGACAATCCCGCGCCGACGAGCACGATGATCAACCGTTCCGGCCGTTCGATCAAGCCGCCGTCACCGCGCAGCCCGCTGGCCTCGGCGCGGGCCTTGATGTAAGAGATCACCTGCGAGGTGACCAGGCAGATCAACGTCGCGACCACCAGCTTCGGGCTGTGCAGGCCGAAGGCCGCCCACCACCCCAGCCCACAGAACACCGCGCCGTCGCTGATGCGATCGCAGGTGGCATCCAGCACGGCACCGAACCGGGTGCCGCCGCCGCTCTCCCGCGCCATCGCCCCGTCGACCAAGTCGAACATCACGAAAAACCAGATCACCAAAGTCCCGGCGAACAGCCGGCCGGTCGGAAACAGCGTTAACGCGGCCAGCACCGCCGCGGCGGTGGCGATGATCGTGACGCTGTCGGCGGTGAAGCCGGCCCGCAGGAACGCCCGGGCCACCGGTGTGGTGGCCCGCGCCACGCCCTCACGCGACAGTAATTTGCTCACGGTTGCTTATCCCATTCGGTGGCCAGCAGCCGACGGGTGTCACGCAGCAACTGCGGGATGACCTTGGAGTCGCCGATGATCGTGATGAAGTTGGCGTCGCCACCCCACCGCGGCACCACATGCACATGCAGATGTTCGGCCAGTGAACCGCCCGCCGATGCCCCGAGGTTCAAGCCGACATTGAAGCCGTGCGGCCGAGACACGTTCTTGATGACGCGAATCGCCTTCTGCGTGAACGCCATCAGCTCGGCGCTCTCCTTGTCGGTGAGATCTTCCAGTTCGGATACCCGCCGATACGGCACCACCATCAAATGTCCGGGGTTGTATGGGTAGAGGTTGAGCACGGCGTAGACCAGTTCGCCGCGGGCGACCACCAGACCGTCCTCGTCGGGAAGCTGCGGAATGTCGGAGAACGGCTGCTCGCGGCTGCTGATGTCCTGCTTCAGCGGCCCCTCGGCCAGGTAGCTCATTCGGTAAGGCGTCCACAACCGCTGCAGGTGGTCGATTTCACCGACACCCCTGTCGACGATCGCGTCCTCATCAGCCACGGTTGTTCACCTTGACCAAATCAGCAGTGGGAGCTGAGTTTTCGCGTTCGGCAATCCAACGCGTAATGGCTGCCACCGCTTCGTCGCGTGGAACCCCGTTGATCTGGGTGCGGTCGCCGAACCGGAAACTCACCGCGCCGGCCTCGACGTCGCGGTCCCCGGCCAACAGCATGAACGGCACCTTCTGGTTGGTGTGGTTGACGATCTTCTTGGCCATCCGATCGTCGCTGGAATCTACCTCGACCCGCACACCATGCGACTTCAGTTGCGCAGCAACGTCTTCCAGATACGGCACATGGCCATCCGCCACCGGGATGCCGACCACCTGAACGGGCGCCAGCCACGCCGGAAACGCGCCGGCATAGTGCTCGGTGAGAATGCCGAAAAACCGCTCCATCGACCCGAACAACGCGCGGTGAATGAGCACCGGCCGCTGCCGCGAACCGTCAGCGGCGGTGTATTCCAGCTCGAACCGCTCGGGCATGTTGAAGTCGAGTTGGATGGTCGACATCTGCCAGCTTCGGCCCAACGCATCCTTGACTTGCACCGAGATCTTCGGACCGTAGAACGCCGCCCCGCCCGGGTCGGGAACCAAGTGCAGGCCGGAGGCTTCGGCGACCTCGCGCAGCACGTCGGTCGCCTCCTCCCAAACCTCCTCGGAGCCCACGTGCTTGTCCGGATCCTTGGTCGACAACTCCAGGTAGAACTCCTCGAGCCCGTAGTCGGCCAGCAGGTCGAGGACGAAGCGCAGCAGCGAGGCCAGCTCGTCGCGCATCTGCTCGGGTGTGCAATAGATATGGGCGTCGTCCTGGGTCATACCCCGAACGCGGGTCAGCCCGTGCACGACGCCGGACTTCTCGTACCGGTAGACGGTGCCGAACTCGAACAGCCGCAGCGGCAGCTCGCGGTAAGACCGGCCACGCGATGCGTAGATCAGGATGTGCATCGGGCAGTTCATCGGCTTGGCGTAGTACTTGGCGCCGTCGAGCTCCATCGGCGGGAACATGCCCTCGGCGTACCACTCGAGGTGGCCCGAGGTGATGAACAGGTCGGACTTGGTGAGGTGCGGGGTGTTCACGAACTCATACCCGGCGGCCACGTGCCGCTGCCGCGAGTAGTCCTCGAGCACCCGCCGGATGACCCCGCCCTTGGGGTGGAACACCGGCAGCCCGCTGCCGATCTCCGTCGGGAAGGAGAACAGGTCCAGCTCGGCGCCGAGCTTGCGGTGGTCGCGGCGCTCGGCCTCGGCCAGCATGGCCAGGTACTCGTCCTGCGCGTTGCGGGACGGCCAGGCGGTGCCGTAGATCCGCTGCAGCTGCGGGTTCTTCTCGCTCCCCCGCCAGTACGCGCCGCTGCTGCGCATCACCTTCAGCGCCGGGATGTGCCGGGTGGACGGCACGTGCGGGCCGCGGCACAGGTCCTTCCACTTCAGCTCGCCGGTGGCCGGGTCGAGGTTGTCGTAGATCGTCAGTTCCGGGCCGCCGACCTCGACCGACTCCTCGGCGTCGATCCCGCCGCCGCCCTTGAGCCCGATCAGTTCCAGCTTGTACGGCTCGCCGGCCAGCTCGGCCCTGGCCTCGGCGTCGGTGACCACCCGCCGGGAGAACAGCTGACCCTGCTTGACGATCTGGCGC
>NZ_JBAPPI010000297.1:0-1547 GCF_049280035.1 Mycobacterium sp.
GGTGTAAACGATGTCCCGAGACAGCTGTGAACGATGTCGTGAACTCACGCACCCCCTCGGACACGTCCGGCGACACGACTCAAGTCGGCAGTCGCCGTGACTCGCTGAAGATGCGGGTCGTAATCCAGACGCAGGCCCAGGCTTGCGTACACCTGGGCACGTTCGGACCCGGTTGCCTCACCAAGCACCGCTGACAGCCCACCCAACTCCTCGACCAACTCGCTAATCTGCGTCGCAGACATGACGCTTGGTCGCTCGGCTTGCTCAAGGCGGGTCTTCAGCTCGTCACGCTCCGCACTGCGACGATGCAATGCAGCAGTCAAGTCTTCAACGGCTACGCCGGACTCCAGTGCCGCGATGAGAGCGGCAACCTTGCCATTCGCCTCGCTGAGCTGGCGCTGCAAGGCCGCGTGGCCAGCTCCGGCTACCGGGTCCACCTCTTGCCCCCGCGCCAGGTCTTCGGGGTCGGCAAGGCTGGCGATCCATTCATCGAGCCGGGGCGTCAGCGCGTCCTCGCGGAGATAAACGGTGCGCGGGTGATCGATCAGGTCCATGGGTACCGAACGCGCCTTACCCAGCTCACAACGGTAAAGGATCCGTGTTGTCTGTTTTCCGGCGCGGGCAGCGCCCTGCATCCGCCGGCCACATGCGGCGCAAAACAGCAGCCCGCGCAGCGCATACGGCACTGCCGATTCTCTGCTGCAGACAAGACCGGGACCACGCCGCGCCTGGATACGAAGACGAACAGCCTGAGCCAAATCGTCGGAGATCAGTGCTTCGTGCGTGCGGCGGTCCGGTGCGATCCAGTCTGACTGATCACGCCACCGCATCCGCGTCTCGTACCCAGCAGCGACATCGTCAGGGTTGACTAGGACCTCGTATTTCTCCTGCTTGCCCCAAACTCGAACACCGGTGTATGCCGGGTTGTCCAATATGGCGCGGATCGCCGAATGAGACCAGCCTCGCGGGTCACGGTGACGATTCCGCGCCGGGTCATACTGGCTCGGTGACGGCACACCATCGTCGGTGAGCCGTTGCGCTATGTAGCGCAGGCCCGCGCCGTCGGCGTACAAGCGGTAGATCCGCTCGACGACCGGCGACGTCACGGGGTCCGGTTCGAGGCGATGAAGTCGCTGCCCGAGACTTGCCTTGGCGGGGTTCGGGTGCGGGCCGGCATCGACGAGCCGATAACCGTAGGGTGGTCGACCACCGAGGTATCGGGACGTGTCCTGCGCGAGTGCCGACATCGCCGTACGGACTCGCATCTGGATTCGTGCGCGCTCCCCCTTACTCATACCGCCAAACAGAGTCATCACCAGGTCGTGCGCCTCGGAGCCGGGGTCGACCGCTCCGCCAACCTCAGGCACCCACAAGCCAACTCCATAGTGCGTGAGCACCGGGAAAGTGAGCGCGAACTGCGGCCCGTAGAACGCGCGAGCGGGCTCGCCGATCACCACAGCATCGAAGCCACGATCCCTGCCGGTGACATCAGCCAGGAGACGCGACGCCTCAGGCCTGCGCTTCCACGGCAGCGAACGGCTTTGTCC
>NZ_JBAPPI010000298.1:0-5319 GCF_049280035.1 Mycobacterium sp.
GCCGGGCGCAGCGGGTCGCCGCCATCGGACAGGGCGCCTTCGCCGTCAGCGCCGCGGTTGGCCGCCCGCTGTAAGACCAGCAGAGCCTGACGGATCTCTTGGCGGCTGAAAAAGCCCTCACCGCCGCGGACCTGATAGGCAATGCCGGCTTCGGTCAATGCTTCTTCGTACACCTCGGACTGCGCGTTGATCCGGTACAGCACCGCGATCTCGGCCGGCGGCGTGCCGGACTCGACGAGCCGTGAGATCGACGCTGCCACCGCGGCGGCTTCGGCGACTTCGTCGGGATGTTCGCGAAACGTCGGAACCGGTCCCGGGTCACGCTGACCGACCAGGTGCAGCTTGCTGCCGGCCACCCGGCCGCGGGCAGCGGCGATCACCCTGTTGGCCAGCGACACCACCTGCGGTGTCGACCGGTAGTCCCGTTCGAGGCGCACCACCGTCGCCTCCGGAAACCGCCGCGAGAAGTCCAACAGGTAACGCGGTGAGGCCCCGGTGAACGAATAGATGGTTTGGTTGGCATCGCCGACGACAGTCAAGTCGTCGCGATCCCCCAGCCACGCCGATAGCACCCGCTGCTGCAGCGGCGTCACATCCTGGTATTCGTCGACGACGAAGCAGCGGTAGCGGTCCCGGAACTCTTCGGCGATCGCGGCGTCGTCCTCGATCGCCGCCGCGGTGTGCAGCAACAGGTCGTCGAAGTCAAGCAGCGCGACGTCGTCACCGCGGGATTTGAGCGACTCGTAGGCCGTATACACCGCAGCGACCCGCGCTGCGTCCAGCGGAATGTCGCGACCGGCGGCCGCAACCGCGTCCGGATACTGCTCGGGTGAGATCAGCGACGCCTTGGCCCACTCGATCTCGCCGGCCACGTCGCGGACGTCGTCGGTGCTCAGCTGCAACCGGGCGCTGCTCGCGCCGCGGGCGACGACGGCGAACTTGCTGTCCAACAACTGCCAGCCGGTGTCACCGACGACTCGCGGCCAGAAATACCGCAGCTGCCGGTGCGCCGCTGCGTGAAAGGTCAAAGCCTGCACCGCGCCGACGCCGGTCTGCGCCGTGGCACCCAATGCCCGCAACCGGGACCGCATTTCGCCGGCTGCACGCTGGGTGAATGTCACCGCCAACACCTGACCCGCGGCCACGTGGCCGGTGGCGACAAGCTGGGCGATGCGGTGGGTAATCGTCCGGGTCTTCCCGGTTCCTGCCCCGGCCAGCACGCAGACCGGCCCGCGCGGCGCCGCCACGGCCTCGCGCTGTTCGTCATCGAGGTCGGCAATCATTGGGTCCGCGATCACCGGCATGGCGTCCATCTTGGCAGTGGTCGCCGACAAACACCGTGCAGCGCCACGCCACGGCATAACAAGAACGCACGTTATGTTTGACCAACTATGAGCAATGCTTCGCTGACCATGTACAGCACGCCCTGGTGCGGCTACTGCCATCGGCTCAAGACCATGTTGAGGGCCTCTGGAATCAGCTACGACGAGGTCGACATCGAACAGGACGCCGCGGCAGCGGACTTTGTCGGCTCGGTCAACGGCGGTAACCACACGGTTCCGACGATCAAGTTCGCCGACGGGTCGACGCTGACCAACCCGGCCGCCAACGAGATCAAGGCGAAACTCGCCGAGCTGGCCGGATAACTTCAGCCCAGCGCGGCCCAGGATTCGATGATCACCCGCGCGATCGATACCGATCCGGGCAGCAGCAGTTTGGCGTCCTCTGCACTGCTCCAATCGCCGAGGGCCAGCGCGGCGCGCACCTCGTCGCGGGTGAACCAGGCCGCCTCGGCGATCTCCCCGTCGTTGAACGAGAAGTCCTGGTCGGGATCGCCGATCGCATGGAAGCCGACCATCAGCGAGCGCGGGAACGGCCACGGCTGGCTGCCGAGATAGCGCACATCGCGGACCGACAGCCCGACCTCTTCGCGGATTTCCCGCACCACACAGGTTTCGAACGACTCGCCGGCCTCCACGAACCCGGCCAGCAGCGAGAACATCCGCTGCGGCCACACCGTCTGACGGGCCAGCACTGCCCGGTCGCCGCCGTCATGCACCAGGCAGATCACGGCCGGGTCGATGCGCGGGAATTCCTCGTGACCGGTGACCGGATTGACCCTGGCCCAGCCGGCCCTGATCGGCTTGGTGGGCGAGCCGTCCACCGAGCTGAACCGGGCGCTGGCATGCCAGTTCAGCAGCGCTGCGGCCGACGACACCAGCTGCGCACCGACGTCGTCGAAGAGCTGGCCTCCCCGGCGTAGATCGGCCACCTCGGTTTTCGCGTCGGGATCCTCGGGTGCTTCCAGCGGGCCGCGGACCGCCCACACGTGTCGACCGTCTTCGATGCGGCCCAGGAACACCGCGTCCGGTGGTGGCTTGTCGGCCAACGCCTTCGCGCGGCCCAGCACCACCCGGCCGTCGGCGACCAACACCTGATTGCGCGAGTCCAGCCGCAGCAGAGCGGCTTCGGGCCACCCCTCGGTGGCCGCATCGACATCGGTTCGCACCTGGTCGGCGCGGTCGGCGCCGATGCGCGACAGCAACGGCACGCTTTGTAATTGGAACTCCACGTTTAAGCCTTACTCCCCATACTTCGGACATAGAGCAGCCGATCGCCAGCCTCGATGGCGTCGACCTCGGGCGCGTCGACGCGCAGCAGGTGGCCGTTGCGCACCACACCGAGCACGATGTCGGACAGATGCCGCGGGGAACCGCCGACCTCGGTCTGCTCGACGTCGCGCTCGGCGATGGCGAATCCCTCGGCCGGCGTCAGCAGGTCGTCGATCATCTCCACGATGCTGGGCGTAGTGGTGGCAATGCCGAGCAGCCGACCCGCGGTTTCCGAGGAGATGACCACCGAGTTGGCGCCCGATTGCTGCAACAGGTGCTGATTTTCCGCCTCCCGAATCGAGGCCACGATCGTGGCTTTGGGCGCGATCTCCCGGGCGGTCAGGGTGACCAGCACCGCGGTGTCGTCGCGACCGGTGGCGACGACGATCGACGACGCAAGCCGGGCGGCGGCCAGTCGCAGCACATCGGATCTGGTGGCGTCCCCGTGCACGGTGACCAGGCCGGCGGCCGCGGCGTGGTCGAGGGCGGCCTGTTCGGTGTCGACGACGACGATGTCGCAGGCGGTCGATTCGTCTTCGAGGATTGCGGCGACCGCCGTTTTGCCCTTGGTGCCATATCCGACAACGACGGTATGGTTGCGCACTCTGCTCCTCCAACGCTGAATCTTCCACGCTTGCCGGGACCGCTCGGTGAGCACTTGCAGTGTCGTGCCGACCAACACGACCAGAAACAGGATCCGCAGCGGCGTGATTACCACGATGTTGGTCAGGCGAGCGAATTCGGAGTACGGGGTGAGGTCGCCGTAGCCGACGGTCGTCAACGAGATCGTCGCGAAGTACACACAGTCGATGAACGACAGTGGCACTCCGCGCACGTCGGTGTATCCGTCGCGGCCCAGGTAGACGGCGACCACCGCGACTACTAACGCGAGCAGCGCGACCGCGACTCGTTTCCAGATCGCGCGAACCGGGCCGATATCGGCCTCTGGGATACGGAGCACCCCGACCAGCGCATACCCGGGCTGGGCGGTCAGCGTCTGGTCGAGACCCCTTCGCCGCCAGCTAGCTTTGACCACAGTTCATCGGCTCGGCCCGGCGCACGACACAATGTAACCATGACCCCCATCACACCAATCGCTCAACGTGACGCCAGCCAGGCAGGCGCATACCGAATCGCGGCGCTGCTGCTCGGTGTCGGCACCGTCCACTTTTTGGCGCCGAAACAGTTCGACGAGATCATCCCCGCCGAGTTGCCCGGAAGTCCCCGGTTCTACACCTATGCCTCCGGTGTCGCCGAGGTGACCATTGGTGCACTGCTGCTGGTCCGACGCACTCGGCGAAACGCTGCACTTGCAGCTGTCGCACTGTTCCTCGGTGTATTCCCGGCGAACGTCAACATGGTCAGGTTGTGGTGGGACAAGCCGTTGCCGATGCGCGTTGTCGCTTTGGCCCGGCTGCCGCTGCAGATTCCGATGATCACCGAGGCGCTCAAGGTCCGGCGCAACGCCTAACCAGACGCCGGCTGAGCCAGCAGCGCGGCCAGCTCGTCCGGCCCCGGCAGCACATCGGGGATGACGGTGACGCCAGCGCGCACGTAATGAAACGCTGTGCGCACCAACGATTCCGGGCATCCGCGTAGTGCAGCCCAGGCCAGCCGGTAGACACCGAGCTGGATGGCGGCGTGTCGGGTGGCCTCCGGCCCATGCGGCGGCTCGCCGGTCTTCCAGTCCACCACGGTGGCGCCACCGTCGGGGTCGGCGAAAACCGCGTCGATGCGGCCACGCACCACGGTGTCGCCGATGGCCATCTCGAACGGCACCTCGACGTCCACCGGCGTACGAGCAGCCCACGGTGACGCGAGGAACGCCGTCTGCAGCGCGGCCAGCTCATCGGCATCGCGCTGCGCGGTATCGGTGTCCGCCGCGCCGGGCAGGTCGCCGAGGTCGAACAGCCGCTCGGCGCCGTAGAACCGCTGGACCCACTCGTGAAATGCATTGCCCAGCAATGCATGCGGGTCTGGTCTTGTCGGGAGCCGGCGCATCAGCCGCTGCACAGCATGCTCCGGCTCGCGGGCCAAGTCCACCAGGCTGCTGACCGACAGTTGGCTTGGCAGCATTGCCGCCGGCGGGCGTGCGACACGGGCACGCTCGCTGAGCAGTGCATCGACGTCGGCGGCCCAACCTTCGGCGTCGGCGTCGGCCGTCGTTGGTGATGCCTCCACCGACATCGCCGCGGATACCAGCGCCGCCCCGCGCTGCACGTCGGCGCCGCGCCCGGCCAGCGGATCGACGGGCCACACCGCCTCATGAACGCTGTCGCGCAATGGGTTTCGGTCGCCGTCGGCAGGCGCTGGCGCCCACTGCTCGATCACACCGCATGATTCGCCGGCGGCGGCCGACTGGTCGATGATGTCTTTGAGCTCGATGAGGAAATCCGAAGGGCAGCGCGGCTTGATGCCGGCAGCACCCCAATGGTGGCCGGACAGCAGCAGGGTGTCCTCGGCGCGGGTGATGGCCACGTAGAGCAGCCTGCGCTCCTCGTCGAGGCGACGTTGCTCCAGCTGGCGACGATGTGCGGATATCTTGTCGGACAGTTGCTTTCGATCGGTCACATCCGACGTATCCAGAACCGGGACGCCGTGCACGCCGGCCGACGCACGATCGCCGCGCAGCAGCGGCGGAAGGTCGGCGGCGTCGGTCAGCCAGGTGCGAGCCTGTGCGGTCGACGGGAACACCCCTGCCGATAGG
>NZ_JBAPPI010000299.1:0-1835 GCF_049280035.1 Mycobacterium sp.
GCCGTAGAGCATGGCGAGGTTGACGCTGGACTGGTTGGCCCACGCCCCGACCGCCAGCAGCGACACGTCGATGACGGACGTCTGCCCAGTCGCTTGCCTGCCGTAGAGGGCGGCGGCCACCGCGCCCGCGATGGTGATGCCGCCGATGTTGTCGCCGAACGCACCCGCAGGCATGCCCGTCGGCACCTCGGATTCCGTCGGCGTGACGCCGTCGGCGTTGCCGGCGCGCGCCCAGAACGCCGTCGCGTCGTGTGCGCCCGTCTCGCGATCGGGTCCTTCGCTCCCGAAGCCGCTACCCGCGACGTAGACGATCTCTGGATTGATGCGACGGATGTCGTCCAGGTCGATCCGTAGTTTCGCCCGCGCCTGAGGCAGCAAGTTGGTCAGGAAGACGTCGCTGCGCCGGATGAGTTCCTCGAACACCGGCCGAGTCTGTTTCAACGCCAGGGACAGTCCGACACTGCGCTTGCCGCGGTTGGGGGCTTCGATCATGGGCGAGAACGAGACTCCTGGCATGGTGGCGGAGCGACCCGCAACCGTGACCAGTCCCCGCTGCGCATCCCCTGTCACCGGGTTCTCGATTTTGATGACGTCGGCGCCCCAGTCGGCCAACACAGCTCCTGCCGAGGGGACGAAGGTGAATTGCGCGACCTCGAGGACACGCACACCGGTCATCGGTTTCTGCATCCGCTAACCTCTGTCCTGCTTGCCGCGCTGACTCAATGCCAACATAGGTTACTAGGTAAGCAATGTCGAGATCTACTATCAGCAGATAATCTTCAGCTGGCAACTTGCTCGGAAAAGGCACTGGCATGAGCGTCACCATCTTCGGCGCGACCGGACGGATCGGCCGGCTGGTCGTCGCCGACCTCCTGGCCGGCGGCCACGACGTGACCGTGTACGTCCGCAATCCCGGCAAGCTGGGCGGCAGCGATCCACGCCTGGTGACCGTCACCGGTGAGCTGTCCGACAAGGCGCGAATCCTGCAGGCGGTCCGCGGCTCGGACGCGGTGATCAGCGCGCTCGGGCCGCTCCTGCGACGCGGTTCCAAAGGCACTCCGGTGGCTGAGGGCACCAAGAACGTCGTCGCCGCCATGCAGACCGAGCACGTCGGACGCTACATTGGGCTCGCGACTCCGTCAGTGCCCGATGCGCGCGACAAACCCAATCTGAAAGCCAAGATCCTGCCGATCGTGGCTGCGCTGCTGTTCCCCAGCGCTCTATACGAACTGGTCGGCATGACAACGGCGGTCGCCCAGTCCGACCTCGACTGGACCATCGCCCGGATCACCCGACCCACCAGCAGGAAGCCGAAAGGTACTGTGCGTGCAGGCTTTCTCGGCCGCGACAAGGTGGGATCCGTGATGTCGCGAGCCGACATCGCGGCCTTCCTCATCGCCCAACTCACCGATGAAACGTTCTCGCGAGCGGCGCCGGCGATCAGCAACTGACCGCTAACGGCGAGCGAGAGCTCCGCTGTTGTGTGATCAGGCGAAGAAGCTGGACCCACCGTCCACATTGACGTTGGCGCCGGTCGTGTACGTGTTGCGTTCGGATGCCAGGAGGCAGATCACCGGCGCGATATCGGACGGGATCCCGGCGCGGCCGAGATCTGCACGCACGCCGAAGAATTCCGAGATATGCCGCATTACTGATGTCGGGTCGTCTGCGCTCACCCCGGCGTCGGCAGGGAGCGTGGCGATGTGTTGCACCATCTGGTGGGAGATGTAGGTGCCGGGCGAGACGGTGTTGGCGAGGATTCCGTCGGCCGCCAGCTCCAGTGACAGGTTCTTGGTGATGCTGGTCAACGCCGCCTTGGCGGCGGTGTATTCGAT
>NZ_JBAPPI010000300.1:0-1876 GCF_049280035.1 Mycobacterium sp.
GTGCCAAGCCCAAGAGTCGTCGCCGTGATCGAGGTCGGGAGCCTCTGGGCCGGTGACGATCACCGGATCGCCCGCCTCGAACGACGTCATCAGCAGCCCGCCGGACGCGAAGCCCGCGCACTGGTCGGCGACCGGCAGGTATCCCGACTTTGGGACATCGCCAAGCAGGTTCGACGCCGACAGTGCATAACCGGATATGAGCGTGGCGACGGGAACGTCGTCGAGCAGCGTATAGCGCAGGTCGCGGGCCTCCCGCAGCTCGGGAGCCACCTGGTCGGCCGCGGCCCGGAACCCGCTCATCGCGGGTGCGCCCGCTAGCCGGGACATGGCGGCGACCGGTGGCGTCACCTCGACGTGACGGACGACGCGGGCGATCAGCTCGATAGTGGCCGAGAGCGTCACGGCGCCGAGCTCGGTCACCGTTCCGTCGGCCGCCGTCCACAGATCGCGCGCCCGCCCGTTCAGATACACCGGGTCCAGTGAGCCCTCGTCGCGGGTCATGTCGATCGACGTGGTGCGGCGCGCGGACCGGGGACGACGCGTTGGATTACCGGTCGTGGGCTCGTGCACGCCGTGCAGCGGATGAAGCCCGAAGGGCGGGGAGCCAAGGTCCGTCACCGAATGGACTTTAGCTCTGCTCGGCCGGTCGGAACGCGAAGGTCAATAGTGACTGGCCGCCGTCGGTCTCCAGCGTGGTGGTGGTCGACACCAAAGGCTGGCCGATCCGTAGTTCGGCCGGGTTCGCCTCGACGATCAGCGTCTCCACCAGCACGCCTTCGCTCAACTCGACGAAACCCACCACATAGGGCCGGAATAGGTCGGGGGACCGATTGCCCTTGTACGGCAACGGCGGCGGGAACTCCTGGGTGGTGTAGGTGTACAGCGTTCCCTCGGTGGACAACTCGATCGGCTCGATGTCCTCCTGGATTTCGGGGTCGCCGTCGAAGAGCTCGGGCCGCTCTGCGGGGAACTTCACCACCCCGGAAGAACGCCTGCGCGACGCAAACAGCACCGCACGGTCGCCGTCGACCCGGAACAGTCCCTCGGTGATCAGTGCGGTCATCTCAGGCCACCTCGATGACCATCGCGGCACCCATCCCGCCGCCGGCGCACATCGACAGCACGCCGATACCTCCACCGCGCCTGCGCAATTCGTATATCGCCGACGTGACCATCCGGGCACCGGTCGCCGCGATCGGGTGGCCGAGGCTGATGCCCGACCCGTAGACGTTGACGATCTCCTCGTCGAGTCCGAGCTCACGGGCACACGCGACCGCCTGCGCGGCGAACGCCTCGTTGATCTCGAACAGTGCCACGTCCTCAAGCTTGCGGCCGGCCAATTCGAGCGCCTTGGGAATGGCGGTGATGGGCCCGCTGCCGGTGCGGTTCGGCGCAACCCCCACCGCGCTCCACGAAAGGATCTGAGCCAGCACGTCGCTCGCGGTGTCCGGGGCGGCGAGTGCCACGGCGGCGGCGGCATCGTTGATGCCCGAGGAATTGCCCGCGGTCACGGTAAAGCCTTCGATCTCGGGATGCAGCACTTTCAGGCCCGCCAGCGACTCCATCGAACTGCCGCGTCGGGGATGCTCGTCTTCGGCGAACGTGATCGTGCTGCCATCGACTTGCGGCACCTCGATCGGCACGATCTCCTCGACGAATGAGCCGGCATCGATCGCCTTGACCGCGCGTTGGTGACTGCGCAGTGCCCACTCGTCCTGTGCCTCGCGGGAGATGCCGTACTGCACGGCGCAGTTGTGCGCGACGGTGATGGACATGTCCAGCGCTGGTGCGTCGGCGGTCGGCGGATGCGACAGCGGGAACCACTGTTCGTAGTCCTCTGGGGACTTGCCGGTGGTGAAGGGCTTGCGCTTCTGCA
>NZ_JBAPPI010000301.1:0-1894 GCF_049280035.1 Mycobacterium sp.
CCTGAGCACCTCGGCCGTGCCCCCGCCGGCGCTACCCAGCTCCAAC
Source organism: Mycobacterium sp. (assembly GCF_049280035.1). GTDB lineage: Bacteria > Actinomycetota > Actinomycetes > Mycobacteriales > Mycobacteriaceae > Mycobacterium. Next base: position 47 of record NZ_JBAPPI010000301.1, read on the forward strand.
CCGCCGTCGCCGAGCCCGCTGCCGCCACCGCCGCCGAGCCCCGCGCCGTCGGCCACTGTCGCACCGCCCGTCACCAGCGAGGCGCCGCCGCCTCCGCCGCCGCCACCGGTGACGACGACCTACCAGCCGCCGCCGAGCACCACGCAGCAGGCGACGAGCACTACCCCGACGACGACCACCACAACCCCCACCACGACCACCTCGACGCCGCCGCCGCCCAGCACCACGACGAGCACGACACCGTCGGAAGTGATGACGACGACGTACTTGAAGCTCCCGTTCGTGCCGGTCCCGATACCGGTTCAGGTGCCGGAGGGACAGGCCCCCCCAAGCCAGCCGCAGAGTCCCTACCAGCCGCAGAGCCCCTACCAGCCGCAAAGCCCGTACCAGCCGCAGTATCCGTACGGAAGCCCGGGTTACGGCTACTAAGGCGTGGCGCAGCTGCGCGTGGGTTCAGTCCGCAATCCTCTGCGCACCGGCCGAGTAGGGTGGAAGCGCCGGACCGGCGGTGCTTCGTGTGGTCGCCTGTCCAGCGAATCGGGGAGGTAACGGCGCACCCCACTGTGGCGACGACATCTATGGATGGCGGCCCGCATGGTGCAGTCCTCCGCCCAGACCGTGGCTAGCGAGGGACTTCGGAGCAGTGGACATCGTTCTTGGGGTGTCGATGGCACCCACGATGGTCCGGATGTTGCTGGTCGAAGGTGAAAACGCCGACGGCGTCACCGTCGAAGAAGACAACTTCGAAGTCACAGCCGCGGGCGGCTCGGCAAATGCCGGCGCGCCCGAACAGGTGATCGCTGCGATCCTGGGCACCCAGCAAGGCGCGGCCGAAGCTGACTACAGGTTGACGTCGACGGGGGTGACGTGGACCGAGCCCACCGAGGTCGGTGCGCTGCGAGACGCCCTCGCCATCCGGCAGATCCGAGGCGTCATGCTGGTCTCACCGCTGCTCGCGGCCGCCGCGCTGACCCAGACAGTCGGCCATGCAATGGACTACCGGTACACCGCGCTGCTGTTCGTCGAGCCGGAAAGCGCGACGTTGGCGGTGGTTGAGACCACCGACGGTTCGATCGTCGATCTGCACCGGCAGCACGTGAGCTGCGCTCGGCGAGGCGCCAACGCGGTCAGCGATTTGGCCGCGATGGTTGCTGCCCTCGACGGGCTGGAGTCGCGACCGGACGGTGTGTTTGTCGTCGGTTGCGGCGTCGACATCGTTCCGATCAAGCGGCAATTGGACGCGGTGGTCGCGGTTTCGCTGAGCGCACCTGAAGAGCCGGACATGGCGCTTGCCCGCGGAGCGGCGCTGGCGTCGGCAAATGCGCCGTTGTTCGCATCGTCGACCGCTGCGTTGGCGTACGCACTGGATCCCGGTACCGGTGAGGTGAACCCCCATGCGCTCGCTCCCGCGTACTTGGACGTTTCCGCGAATGCCCGGTTGGGCGAGGACGCCCTCGCCTACAGTGCGGTGGCAGACGAGGACGACGAGGGCTCCCGCGCTTACCGGGGGCTGTTGGTGGCGGGTAGTGGGCTGGCTGCGGTCTCCCTCATCGGCTTTGTGGCTCTGCTCATTTCACTGGGGGCCGATATCGGGCCGCCGGTCGGCCAGCGAACCAGCCCGCATGGAAACGTTGTTCCCACGAACCAACTGCCGGCACCGCCGAACGTGCACGTACCTGTAGCGGCCGGGCCGGGGCCATCGGCACCGCCCCCAGCACCCCCGCCGTCGGCTGCTCCGCCTCCGCCCCCGCCGCAGACGATCACGGCACCGACACCGGTCGTGAACTCACTGCCGCAAAGGGCTGTGACCCCGGCCCCGGTCCGTCGTGCGCCGACACGCCAAGAGCC
>NZ_JBAPPI010000302.1:0-3175 GCF_049280035.1 Mycobacterium sp.
CTGCAGGCGGGTGTCCTCAAGGGTGAGGTGAAAGACGTTCTGCTGCTTGACGTTACGCCGCTCAGCTTGGGCATTGAGACCAAGGGTGGCGTGATGACCAAGCTGATCGAGCGCAACACCACGATCCCGACCAAGCGGTCGGAGACCTTCACCACCGCCGACGACAACCAGCCGTCGGTGCAGATCCAGGTCTACCAGGGTGAGCGTGAAATCGCCTCGCACAACAAGCTACTCGGCTCCTTCGAGCTGACCGGCATCCCGCCGGCTACGCGCGGCGTCCCGCAGATCGAGGTCACCTTCGACATCGACGCCAACGGCATCGTGCACGTCACGGCCAAGGACAAGGGCACCGGCAAGGAGAACACGATCAAGATCCAGGAAGGCTCCGGCCTGTCCAAGGAGGAGATCGACCGGATGATCAAGGACGCCGAGGCGCACGCCGACGAGGACCGCAAGCGTCGCGAAGAGGCCGACGTTCGCAACCAGGCCGAGACGCTGGTCTACCAGACGGAGAAATTCGTCAAGGAGCAGCGCGAAGCCGAAGGCGGTTCGAAGGTCCCCGAGGACACCCTGAACAAGGTCGACGCCGCGGTCGCCGAGGCCAAGACAGCGTTGGGCGGCACCGACATCGGCGCCATCAAGTCCGCGATGGAGAAGCTGGGCCAAGAGTCGCAGGCCCTCGGCCAGGCGATCTACGAGGCCACCCAGGCTGACCAAGCCTCCGGCGGCGCCGGTGAGGCCGGTCCCGGCGGTGCCGATGACGTCGTCGACGCGGAGGTGGTCGACGATGACCGGGAGGCCCAGTGAGCGAACCCAACCCGCACGAACAGGTAACCGTCACCGACAAGCGACGGATTGATCCCGAGACCGGCCAAGTGCGCCACGTGGCTTCCGGAGCCGCCCCCAGTGGGGCGGCGCCGGAGGCCGCAGATGCAAAAGCCGGGCAAGGCGGCTCCACCGCTGACAAGGTTGCCGAGCTGACCGCCGATTTGCAGCGGGTGCAAGCCGACTACGCCAACTACCGCAAGCGGGCGTTGCGCGATCAGGAGGCGATCGCCGAGCGCGCCAAGGCTGGCGTGGTCAGCCAATTACTGGGCGTGCTCGACGATCTCGACCGCGCCCGCAGTCACGGAGATCTGGAATCCGGGCCGCTGAAGTTGGTCGCCGACAAATTGCTCAGCGCGCTGACCGGACTCGGGTTGACGGCGTTCGGTGCCGAGGGCGACGACTTCGACCCGGTACTGCACGAGGCCGTGCAACACGAGGGCGATGGGTCGGAGGGCTCGAAGCCGGTAATCGGCAACGTGCTGCGGCACGGCTACAAACTCGGCGACCAAGTGCTGCGGCACGCATTGGTCGCGGTGGTGGACACCATCCCGGACGACTCGACCGGTGACGCCGGGACCGAGGCAGCCGGCAGTGAAACCGAGACCACCGAGACAGTCGATAACGGCGCGAACGAGGGTGAGCACGACGCAGAATCTTAAGGCGTCGGAGAACTAACGACCGATTCGGACGGGACACGACAACTACAGGAAGGTGTTAGGGGGTGACGCGACATGGCCCAACGCGAATGGGTCGAAAAGGACTTCTACAAGGAGCTGGGCGTCTCTCCTGACGCCGGCCCAGACGAGATCAAACGGGTGGCCCGCAAGCTGCTCGCCGAGAATCACCCTGACCGCAACCCGGGCAACAAGGCGGCCGAAGATCGGTACAAGTCCGTGTCCGAGGCCAAGGAAGTACTGACGGATGCCGCCAAGCGCAAGGAGTACGACGAAACCCGTCGGTTGTTCGCCGGAGGCGGGTTCGGTCGCCGATTCAACGGTGGCGACTTCGCCGGCGGCTTCGGCGGAAGCGGCTATGGCGGCGACGGGGCGGAGTTCAACCTCAACGATTTGTTCGACGCCGCCGGGCGCTCCGGTGGCACCAACATCGGTGACCTGTTCGGCGGCTTGTTCGGGCGCGGTGCTCAACCACGACCCAGCCGTCCGCGCCGGGGCAACGACCTGGAGACCGAAGCCGAGCTGAGCTTCATGGAGGCCACCAAGGGCGTGGCGATGCCGTTGCGGCTGACCAGCCCGGCGCCGTGCACCAACTGTCACGGCAGCGGAGCCAGGCCGGGCACCAGTCCCAAGGTGTGCCCGAACTGTAACGGCTCAGGTGTAATCAGCAGCAACCAAGGCGCTTTCGGCTTCTCCGAGCCATGCACCGAGTGCCGCGGCAGCGGGTCGATCATCGAGAACCCTTGCGAGCAATGTAAGGGGACCGGTGTCACCACCCGCACCCGCACCATCAACGTGCGGATCCCCCCGGGTGTCGAGGATGGACAACGGATCCGGCTGGCCGGCCAGGGTGAGGCCGGATTGCGTGGTGCTCCGTCCGGTGACCTCTATGTCACCGTGCACGTGCGGCCGGACAAAGTATTCGGCCGCGACGGCGATGACCTCACCGTCACCGTTCCGGTCAGCTTCACCGAATTAGCTTTGGGTACAACACTTTCAGTGCCGACGCTGGACGGCAAGGTCGGTGTTCGGGTGCCGAAGGGCACTGCCGACGGGCGCATTCTGCGGGTTCGTGGACGCGGTGTGACCAAGCGTTCCGGCGGTCAGGGCGACCTGCTGGTCACCGTCAAAGTGGCGGTCCCGCCGAACCTGGAAGGTGCGGCGAAAGAGGCGCTGGAGGCCTACGCCGTCGCCGAGCGGTCCGGCGGATTCGATCCGCGGGCCGGATGGGCGGGTAATAGCTGATGGCTAAAAGAGACGAGGCGCGGACGTTCTTGATCTCGGTGGCCGCAGAGCTGGCCGGTATGCATGCGCAGACGCTGCGTACCTATGACCGGCTCGGGCTGGTCAGCCCCAGCCGCAGTTCCGGTGGTGGACGCCGCTATTCGCAGCACGACGTGGAACTGCTCCGCGAAGTGCAGCGGCTGTCCCAGGACGAGGGCGTCAATCTGGCTGGTATCAAACGCATTATCGAGTTAACCAACCAGGTCGAGGCGCTGCAGTCACGGCTGAAGGAGATGGCCGCCGAGATCGAGGTGCTGCGGGCCACCCAGCGACGTGACATCGCGGTGGTGCCCAAGAGCACCGCAGTGGTGGTCTGGCAGCCGCGGCGCTAACGCTCGGCGAGTGCGGGCCTGCGCCCAGTGTGAATCCACGGCGAAAAAATCGCGGAA
>NZ_JBAPPI010000303.1:0-3398 GCF_049280035.1 Mycobacterium sp.
ACCGGCAATGACACGTACCCGGGTCGGGTGTAACAGAAGGCCGCAAGCTGGCGACAACAGGGTAAACTAACCCTGACTACCAAATGAATCAAAGATGAACGTAAGGTTAACTATGCAGGTGGTGGGTGCGATGATGCCGAAGAGCGAGACCCGATCACGATGTCCGCACACTTCGACCCCGACCTTGCCCTCTGTAGTCCTCGACAACGCAGTGGACACTGCGGACCAGGTCACCGCGATTGACTTCATCAACCGGGTCAACTGGTTATTCGACGCATGGGATATCGACGCGATGGTCGACGCGTTCCTTCCCGATAGCGTGATGCATCACACCCATGGCACCGTTCGCGGCCGGATAGCGACGCGTCGCTTCTTCCAAGAGCAATACCCCTACACCGTCGCCGGGGTCAGCAGGCACGCCACCAGCCCGATCGTCGATCCCGACGACGACGGCGTGATCGTCCGCTACCACAACCTTCTCGTCCGCTACGCAACACAAGCGGCTTCGCCCAGGATCGTCGGAGGCCAGGTGGTCTCGAGCCCCACCGGTCTGCCCGCGCTCTGGGTCTACTCCGCGATGGCGGATCGCTTGCGGCGCACCGACTGCGGATGGCGAATCTTTGAGCGCCGCGTCGGGGAAACGTCGATGAACGACCTCTTGACCCCCGGCGCTTCCAACTCGGGATACATGGACCCGTACCTGTCGCCGGCCGCAGCCTGGTGACCTGCTAGCGGGCAGCTCAGCGCCGAAACGGCCGCCAGCAGTTTTCCGGCTGGGCGAGACGGTCGGCGATCACCGACAGCGTTTGCATGTTGTGGCCGTAGCCGAGGTGGCTGCTGCGCACTTCGACATTTTCGGTCTCGGGTGCGGGCAAGCTGGTGCAGCACTGCCACGCCACGATGCCGTCGCTTTTGCTGTAGATGCAGGTCGTCGGCACGGTCAACGGTTGGGCGCGGCGCGTCAGCGCGGCTTCAGAGACGGCCTCGGTGGCCTCGCTGCCGCGGTTGACCAGCCACCACACCTTCCATGCGGTGCTGGCCCGATGGTTGCCGCGGAACGGGGATCCCAGCGTGATCACCGACCGGACATCGTCGGGGAAGGCGCGTGCCAGTTCCCGGGCATAGATTCCGCCGGCGCTCCAGCCGATGATGCTCACTTTGCGCCCATCGGCCCGTTCTCGGATGTGGCGCAAGCGCGCCGGCAGCGTCTCCTTCATGTTGGCGCGGTACCCCATGTTGTAGCCCAAACCCCAGTCATAGACCCGATAACCCAAGCGGCGCAAGACATCACGCAGCAGCTGCGTCGAGAACGGGCCAGCCAGGAATCCGGGGATCACCAGAACTGGATGGCCGTCACCGCGGGGCCAGTCGGCGATACGTCGGGCAGCCGCGAGGACGGCGAGATATTCGACGCCGGTGCGCCATTCGAGCACGCGCAGCAGATGTCCCGGCGGCGCCGCGTTGACGGCATCGGGCAGCTGATCCGATTGCTCGGCTTCGAGTTCAGCGGGTTCAGGAGTAGAAGTCATCCAGCGTTTCCTTGTTCTGCTCGGCGACGACGCCGCGTTTTACCTTCAGCGACGGTGTGAGCTCGCCGCGCTCGACGGACAGTTCGTGGTCAAGCAAAGCCCATTTCTTGATGGTCTCCCACCGATTGAGGTTGGCGTTGAGCTTCTTGACGTGCTCGTCGACCATCTCGTGCACCTCAGAGGATTTGGTCAGATCCGCGTAGGACGCGTCGGCGAGGCCATGCTCCTTGGCCCAGCCGCTGATCGCGTCGCCATCGAGGGTGACCAACGCAACGGCGAAATTGCGTCCCTCCCCGTACACCATGAACTGACTGGCATACGGGCACAACGTCGCGAATTTCGCCTCGATTGCCGGGGGCGCGATGTACTTGCCGCCGGAAGTTTTGAACAGTTCCTTGATCCGCCCGGTGATCTTCAGGAACCCGTCGTCGTCGATGCTGCCCTGGTCCCCGGTAGACAGCCAGCCGTCGTCGCTGAGCGCCTCGGCGGTGGCCTTCTCCAGATGGTGGTAGCCGGCCATCACGCATTTACTGCGGAACTGGATCTCCCCCGCATCGCTGATCCGGACCTCGGTGCCCTCGAACGGCAGACCTACCGTGCCCAGCTTGTAGTTGTCGGGGCGGTTGATGAAGCCCGCGCCCGCGGACTCGGTTAGCCCGTAGCCCTCCAGGATCAATAGGCCGGCCGCGTCGAACCATTCGGCGATGTCGCGGTTGAGCGGCGCGGAACCGGAAATGAAGAACCGGATTCGTCCGCCGAACACGTCGCGCACCTTGGCGAACACCAACCGGTCGAACAGGCTGTGCGGCAGCTTCAAATACAGCGGTACGGATTGGTGATTGCGACGGCGTTCAGCGACCTTGCGGCCGACCGCGAATGCGGCGTTGAACAGGCGGGCTTTCATCCCGCCCTGGTTCTGCTGGGTGGTGACGACGCGGGAGTAGGCCTTCTCGAAGATGCGCGGCGCGGCTCCCATGAAGGTGGGTTTGACTACCCCGGTGTTTTCCACGATCTTGTCGACGCGGCCGTCGATCGCGCTGGCGAACCCGCACGCCAGCTGAGTGGCGATCAGCACCTTGCCAAAGGCGTGCGCGAGCGGCAGCCACAGCAGTTGCAGGTCGTTCTCGCCGAGCAGATTCATGTCGTTGATCGCGGCGCCGGTGTATACCCACGCCTCGTGGCGTAGCCGCACCCCTTTGGGTTTGCCCGTGGTCCCTGAGGTGTAAATCAGCGTCGCCAGCCGGTCGGCGGTGATCTCTTCTGCGGTCGTGCGCACACTGGACGGATGCTCGGCCAGGTGCTTGGCACCCAGTGCGGCGAGGTCGTCCAGGGTGATCACCCAGTCGCCGTCGCCAGCGCCGTCAAAGACCACCACGTTGGCCAGGTTGGGTAGGTCACCGCGCTGTTCCTTGAGCTTGCCCAGCTGTTTTTCGTCTTCCGCGAAGACGATCCGCGAGTCCGAGTCGGCGAGGATATAGGCGGTGTCCTCGGCGTTGGTGCTGGGGTAGACGGTGGTGGTTGCCGCGCCGGCGCACATGATCGCCAGGTCGGCCAGGATCCATTCGAGCCGAGTGGTCGACGCGATGCCGATCCGCTCCTCGGGTGCGACGCCGAGCGCCAGTAGCCCGGCTGCCAGGGCTTCCACCCGCTCGGCGGCCTGCTTCCAGGTGACCGAAACCCACTTGCCGTTCTCGGGGTATCGGAACGCTTCCCGATCTGCTGACGCCTCAACGCGGTGCAGGAACAGCAGCGCCAAATTCGGCGCTCGGGTTCCGGTCGGGGTAAGACTCGTCTGGCTCATCAAACTTCCTTTGCACTCTTCAGCAACCTCGCAGTACCGATCTTGCTGGGAGTGCCCGCCGTTAGATG
>NZ_JBAPPI010000304.1:0-5198 GCF_049280035.1 Mycobacterium sp.
GCACCAAGGAGTATTCGACCGAGAACGCCTCCGGCGGTAGCTCCGGCCCGTTCTACGACGGTGCAATCTTTCACCGGGTGATCAGCGGCTTCATGATCCAGGGCGGCGACCCGAGTGGGACCGGCCGCGGCGGCCCGGGCTACAAGTTCGCCGACGAATTCCACCCCGAGTTGCAGTTTGACAAGCCCTACCTTCTGGCGATGGCCAACGCGGGCCCGGGAACCAACGGGTCGCAATTTTTCATCACGGTTGGCGAGACCCCGCACCTGAACCGGCGACACACGATCTTCGGCGAGGTCGCCGACACCGATTCGCAGCAAGTCGTCGAGGCCATTGCCACCACTGCCACCGATCACGGTGACCGGCCGACCGAACCGGTCGTCATCGAATCGATCACGATTTCCTGAACGGGCTGCCCGGCAGCCGATCAGGGGCCGGCGTAGCCGTGCGCGGTCAGCACGTCGAGTACCTGCAACGGATCGGTGCCAAGGTCCCAACGCGAGAGGATCAGCAGCCGGCCGTCCTCCGCGTCTATCTCGAGCAGCCGCATTTTGCGGCCAATCCGGCGGAACTCGGTGATTCGGATGATCTTGATGTCGGCGGGCCGCAAAAGCTGCGTCCGCCACCATCCGCGGACCCGGAGACCGTCGGACGTGATTGCCAGCTTGGGACGCGCACGCCACGACGCGCTTGCAAACAAGATCAGACCGACCGCGGAAATACCCAGCAGTAACCGCCCCGGGGGGTCTGTGACGATAGTCACACAACCGATAGCCATCACAATGCCGACGATGCCGCAAGCTGCGATTCCGGTTGAAGACGGCGACCATTGCGTTTGCTGCACGGTGCTCCTAGGCGGGCCTACCACTGCCGATGGGGTTATCCACAAGCGCTATCAACAATGGGGATGAATCACACGCGTGTGATCTACTTGATCCGAGGTTGCCGGCCCAGTAACCGCGCAGACCGAAAATGAATTCATTACGGTCGCGTCAATGGCTACCGCCACCGCATTGTGAGCAACAAGCCGCTGATCATGAAAGCAAACGCGACGGCGTAGTTCCACGGGCCGAGGTTGGCCATCCAACTGAGCAGCGAGGGCGCGTCGGGGCCCGTGGCGGCCAGCTGGAACACCATCAGCCAAACCAGGCCGATCAGCATCAGGCCGATGAACAACGCGACGAACCACACACTGGACGGACCGGCCTTGACCTTGACCGGCGTGCGGCTGACCGCATGGGCAGTGAAGTCGGTTTTCTTGCGGACCTTGGACTTGGGCATTTCTACCTCGGGATGCCTCGGCGACTACGGTATTCAGGGCGGGTTTGCAACGACGAGCCTAACGCACCAACCAGCACCGAACGGAATGCCGATGGCCAAACGGATCGCCCGGCTGTTCAGCGCCCGCGGGCCAACCCCGCGCCGGGAGGCTACATCGATTGCCCGCCTCCTCCTCGGGCCGTTGCACGGCCCGCATCGTCGCCAGGTGGCACGCCCGTCACCGTGGCGCGTCGGCGTCCCGCTGGTCTGCCTGCTGGCCGGGTTGCTGCTCGGCGCTACGCACGGGGTGTCCGGTGGCGGCGAGATCCGGCGCAGTGACGCGCCTCGGCTGGTCGACTTGGTCCGCCAGGAGCAGTTCGACGTCGACCGGTTGAATGCCGAACGGGATCGACTGGCCACCACCATCGACTCGACGCACGGGCGGTCGTCGGACTCGGCGCTGGCAGCGATGCTGCGCCGGTCCGCCGAGCTGGCCGGTGACGCCGGTCTGGACCCGGTGCACGGACCGGGCCTAGTCGTGACGCTTAACGACGCGCAGCGAGACGCCAACGGCCGCTTCCCGCGCGACGCGTCCCCGGATGACCTCGTGGTGCACCAACAGGACATCCAGGCCGTGCTCAACGCGTTGTGGGGTGCCGGCGCGGAAGCGATTCAGATGCAGGACCAGCGCGTCATCACCACCTCGGCGCCGCGCTGCGTTGGGAACACGCTGCTGCTCAACGGTCGGACCTACAGCCCGCCGTATAAGGTCACCGCAATCGGCGACGCGGCGGCCATGCAGGCCACGTTGGCCGCCGCTCCCCTGGTGAGCCTCTACAAGCAGTACGTGGTGCGGTTCGGCCTCGGCTACACCGAGCAAGTCACGCCTGATGTCCGGATAACCGGGTACAGCGAGCCGGTGCGGATGCACTTCGCTCAGCCCGCCGGCCCGATCAGCTACTGACCCAGCCTGCCAACGAGTGCAACGGTAACCTGGCACGGTGCGGATCTTGGTCGTCGACAACTACGACAGCTTCGTCTTCAACCTGGTGCAGTACCTCGGGCAGCTCGGCGTCGAGGCACAGGTTTGGCGCAACGACGACGCTCGGCTGTCCGACCATGCCGCGATTGCCGCCGAAGTCGACGGGATCCTGCTCAGCCCGGGCCCGGGCACGCCGGAACGCGCGGGCGCATCGATCGACTTGGTGCGCGCCTGCGCGGCGGCGAACACCCCGCTGCTGGGCGTGTGCCTGGGGCACCAGGCCATCGGCGTCGCATTCGGCGCCACCGTGGATCGGGCTCCCGAGCTGCTGCACGGCAAAACCAGCAGCGTCTTCCACACGAATGTCGGTGTGCTGCAGGGACTTCCGGATCCCTTTACGGCGACGCGATATCACTCGCTGACCATCTTGCCGGAAACCTTGCCCGCTCAGCTGGAGGTGACCGCCCGCACTCGCAGCGGTGTGATCATGGGCGTGCGGCACACCGAGCTGCCGATCCATGGGGTCCAATTCCACCCGGAATCGATACTCACCGAAGGTGGCCATCGAATGCTGGCCAACTGGCTGGCCTACTGCGGTCAGGTCCGCGACGACGAGTTGGTGCGACGGCTGGAAAACGAGGTCATGAGCAGTTTGGCTACAGTGCGGCACTCCCCCGAGATGGGCGCTGCCGCTACTGACCGAACTTCAGCGTGATGGGTCCGTCCTTGTTCACACCCTGACCCGCGGACGGACTCTGGAACACCACCCGGTTGTGCTGAGAGCCGCCGGCGTCGACGTCGGAGCCCTTGACCAGCACGCCGGTCCATCCGAGCGCTTGCAGCTGCGGGTAGGCATCGGTCCAGACCAGACCCGATAAATCCGGCATGACGAACTGGTTGCCCTTGGAGACCTGGAGGTCGATCACCGTATCCAGCGGAACGGTCTGCCCCGCAGCCGGGTTGGTCCCGAGCACGTCACCGACCGGGCGGGGGCTGTCCACGGCGCTCTGGCTGAATTTGCTGAACCCGTAGACGGTGAGGTTTTTCTGCGCGAGGTCGGCGGTCTGCCCCGCGACGTCGGGAACCTGCTTGGTCGACGGACCCGAGCCGACGATCACGGCGATCTCGTTGGTGATCGCCGACGTCTGGTTGGCCGGCGGGTTGGTCGCGATGACCTTGTCCTTCATCTCCGGCGTGGACGGCGAGTGGACCTCCTTGAAGCGGCCGAAACCGGCCGACTTCAGCTTCTTCACCGCGGAGGCATAGCTCAGCGACGACACGTCTGGCACCTCGCGCTGCTCGGGTCCGGTGGAGACGTTGATGGTAATCAGGTCGCCGGCCCCAACTTTGGCGTTAGCGCCCGGGTCGGTGCCGATGACGTGATCGGGCTGGACAGTCGAATCCGGCTTCTGCTGGGTGCGTGTTTTGAAGCCGTGATTTTGCAGCGCGGCAATCGCATCAGCGGACGCCTGGCCCCGTACGTCGGGCACCTGGACGTTGCGCAGCCCACCACCGAAGGTGTTGATCAGGATGGTGACGATGACGGTCAGCACTGCCAGCGCTGCGACCGCGACGACCCAGCGGGTCACCGAACCGGAGCCGCGGTCACGGCCGAAGTCGAGTTCCTGGCGGGGTAGCGGATCGGTGTGCGGCCCGGCCGAGTCGCTGGGATGCGTCGACGCCAGCAGCGACGAGCGGTCGGCGTCGGTCAGAACCTTGGGCGCCTCAGGGGGTTCGCCGTTGTGTACCCGCACCAGGTCGGTGCGCATCTCCGCGGCGGTCTGATAGCGGTTCTCGGGATTTTTGGCCAGCGCCTTGAGCACCACCGCGTCGAGGTCGGCGGAGATGCCCTCATGCCGCTGCGACGGCGGAACAGGATCCTCGCGGACGTGCTGGTAGGCCACTGCGACAGGTGAGTCACCGACGAAAGGCGGCTCACCGGTGAGCATTTCGTAAAGCACGCAGCCCAGCGAGTAGACGTCGGAGCGGGCATCGACAGAATCGCCGCGAGCCTGCTCGGGAGAGAGGTATTGCGCGGTACCGATGACCGCCGAGGTTTGGGTGACGCTGACTCCGCTATCGGCGATCGCCCTGGCGATGCCAAAGTCCATCACCTTCACCGCGTTGGTGGTGCTGATCATGATGTTCGCCGGCTTGACGTCGCGGTGGATGATGCCGTGCTGGTGAGAAAAGTTCAGCGCCTGGCAGGCGTCGGCGATGACCTCGATGGCCCGGGTGGGCGGCAGCGGTCCCTCGGTGTGGACGATGTCGCGCAGCGTGACGCCGTTGACGTACTCCATCACGATGTAAGGCAGTGGGCCGGCGGCGGTTTCGGCCTCGCCGGTGTCGTAGACCGCGACGATGGCCGGGTGGTTCAGCGCGGCGGCGTTCTGTGCCTCCCGCCGGAAGCGCAGGTAAAAGCTGGGGTCGCGGGCCAGGTCGGCGCGCAGCACCTTGACCGCTACGTCGCGGTGTAACCGGACATCCCGGGCCAAGTGGACCTCGGACATACCGCCGAAGCCCAGGATTTCGCCCAGCTCGTAGCGGTCGGACAGGTGTTGCGGGGTGGTCATTACGGTGTCTCGTGTCGGGGTGGCAATGCGCGGGGGTGGATCAGCGCGACCGCCTGCCTGTACGGAGGCGGCTGGCTTTGCCGTCCAGCATTACCTCTTACCCCTCGATCCGTCCAATTCGTCGGATGTGTCGGAGCCGGCCCCGGCTTGCTGGGCGGCTGCCCGGTGTCGGTCACCGTCGGTGCGGACGGTTGCTGCTGGGAGGTGTTGTCGTGCGAGTTGATGACGATGAGGACGGCGATGATGATCGCCAGTGCGCCCAGCACCCCAGCAGCCCACAGCAGCGCACGCTGACCGGACGAGAAGGTGCGCCGGGGCGGCTGCGTGCGGTGACCGCCGGTGGTCCGACGGGCGGTGGCAGCCCGGCCGGTGGGGTTGACTGC
>NZ_JBAPPI010000305.1:0-9077 GCF_049280035.1 Mycobacterium sp.
CGATAGCACCGTTCAGTACCGCCATAGTAGAACGTAATGGTCAGCCAGATAGACCTCAGTGGGCGCTGTTGGAATGGAGTACGTGAAACAGCGTGTTGAAGATCTGGCGTTGGCCGTCAGAAAGAGAACGACATGAGCGCGAAGGAAGTGATGACTGATCTGGTCGGCGAAAGCCGCCCGCGCACCTACGAGCGTGATGGCCTGACGTTGGGGTACTCCGTGGTGGGCGATGGTCAGCCCATCCTGTTCGTGCACGGCGCGACAGCCACAGGGGAGTTCGAGTGGGGTCCGCTCGCGACCAGGCTGGCGTCCGATTATCAATGCGTCTTGCCCGATTTGCGTGGCCACGGCCGATCGGAATTCCGCGAGTCGGTGGACATGGGGCAGGCCATCTGCGTGGATCTGCAACGTCTCGTCGAGCACCTGGGCCTCGACCGGCCTCACGTCGTGGGGTTTTCTTACGGTGCCGAGATCTCGCTCATGCTTGAACTGTCAGCGCCCGGTACCGCGCGATCTCTTGTGCTGGTAAGCCCGGGCACTGGGCGCCCCAGCGACTACCGGGTTCCGCGCCTCGAGCACCTGTACCGTACCTGGCCGTTCGCGTTGCGCCGTCTGCACGAGACCCACCATGGACCGGAGCACTGGCGTCAGCTTGTGACGGCGCTGCATGAGGACAGCGTCGGCCGATCCGAACTCTCGGCGGAAACGCTGGGTGGTGTCGGGTGTCCCGTGTTGCTGGTGGCCGGCGCCCTCGACGAGTCGACGCGGCGGGCCCAAGGGCGGCGATTCGCCGAGGTCAACGCTTTGGCGCGCTACGTAGAACTCGACGGCGCCGCACACGCCGTCCACCACAAATGTCCCGATAGGTTTGCACAGGTCATCAGTGCCTTCCTGGCTGAAGTCGACAATGAGAGAGCGGGGAGCCATGGCGCGGCAGAAGACAGCTGAGCTGAAACCAGTCAGTGATGAGGCGCCAGAGCAGTACGTGCCGAGCTGGCAGCGAGACAGCGTGGATCGATCACTGCGCAATGCGATCGAACGCGCGCGCAAGCGCAGTGATCGGTTCGTTGAGGCTGCCGTTGAACTGCTGTCCGAACGCGACGAGGGTGACTTCTCCATCCAGGACGTGGTGGACCGCTCCGGTCAGTCGCAACGCACCTTCTATACCTTCTTCGACAGCAAAGACAGTCTGATGCTCGCCGTGTACGAGACGATTCTGCGCAAGACCGCGATGCCGATGTTGCAAGAGCGGTGCGAGGGCATCGACGATCCGGTGCTGCGGCTTCGGGCGCTATTGGATGCATTGTCCGAGATCACCGAAATGCCGGCGCGGCTGGCACGGGGGTTGAGTGTTCTTCACCTGCGGCTCGCCGAAACCCGGCCAAACGACCTCGCCAGCGCATTGGAGCCGTTGCACGCCTTCATCGTCGAGTTGCTGACCGCAGTCGCCAAGGCGGGCCGGCTACGGGAGGACCTCGGGCTGCACACGCAAGCGGCGCTGCTTCAGGAATTGCTCCTTGCCTCGACGCACTCCCGGGTGTTGACGGGTGGCAGCCAGACCAGCGTCGACGATCTGTGGGCGTTCTGTTCGGCCGCGATATTGCGTCGCGAGGACTGACCGCCGGGGCTTCAGGTCACGGCACCGGCGATCTTGAGACTGATCAGCTCGTCGTCCGATTTTCCGAGTCCGCGCAGGATTTCGTCGGTGTGTTCGGCGAATTGCGGTGCCCGGGTAAGGCTGGCTGGCGTCTCGTCGAATTGCACGGGGTTGGCGACCAGTTCGCGTCGTGTGCCGTCGATGTCGAAAACTTCGGCGATCATTCCGTTGGCCCGCAGCGCGGCGTCTTGGCCCACCTCCCAGGGATCCTGCGCGACACCCCATTGCCCCTCCATGCCGCTGAACCGTGATGTCCACTCGGCCAGTGTCCGGCCGGCAATCTCGTTCTGAAGAATCTCGCCTCCTTCCCCGGCGTTCCCCATCAATGCGTCGACCGTCGCGAACCGCGTGTCGGTGATGAGATCTTCCCGCTCGATGCGTCGACAGAACTCGGGCCAATAGCGTCCCGGTTGCAGCATCGCCAGCACGATCCACCGGTTGTCGGCGGTCCGGTAGTTGCCCACGAGTGGGTTCGTGCGCGCTGAGCTGCTGCTCGGCACGCGCTCTGGCGGCCCACCGGTCAGGAGCGCGAAGCCGACCGACAGGGCGTTCGCCCAGGCGCCCACGCCGAGCAGGGAGACGTCGACCACCGACGTCTCGCCGGTCCGTTCGCGCGCCAGCAAAGCCGCGGCGATGCCTCCGGCGATGGTCATCCCGCCGAGCGAGTCGCCGTACGCGCCGGCGGGCATCTTGCACAAGCCATCGAACTCCGTCGGCGTGGTTCCGAGCGCGGAGCCGCCCCGGGCCCAGAAGGCGGTGCTGTCATAGCCGCCTTTCTCGCTGTCGGGGCCGCTGCTGCCGAAGCCCGAACCGCGCACGTAGATGATGTCGGAGTTGATCTTGCGTACGTCGTCGAGCTCGATGCCGAGTTTTCGGCGCGCCCTGGGCAGAAAGTTTGTCAGGAAGACATCGCTGACGCTGATCAGCTCATGCAGCACCTCTAGCGCTTCGGGCCGCTCAAGCGCCAAACCGATGCTGCGCTTCCCGCGATTGGGGTGCTCCATCAACGGCGCGAAGGAACCGCTGCCCACCGGCATGTCCATCAGTCGGCTCAGGCCGCGTTGGGCGTCGCCTGTCTCCGCGTGCTCGACTTTGATCACATCCGCGCCCCAGTCCGCCAGGACCGCGCCGGCAGCCGGGACAAAGGTGAACTGAGCCACCTCCAGAATCCGCACGCCTTCCATCGGTCGGATCACGACGGTCTCTCCTGTTCTGATTTAATTCGGTTGGTGTTGGGGCGATTTCGCGTTCAGCTACTCGCTGGACGAACGTGGATCACATCCATCATCAGATCGCGTGGCCGGGTCAGCACGTCGTACAAGACCTCGGCGACGCGCGCCGATGTCAGGAGTTGCGTTCCACTCATCCGGGTCAGATAGCCGTCGGCCTCCCAGATGGGCCAGGCCCGCTCCAGGTCGCCTGGGCCGAAGTTCTCATGGATACCGGTGTCGCCGACGGCGCCCAGGATGACCAGGGTCACCCGGATCGAGTCGCGCCGGAGTTCATGGTTCATCGCTTCGGTCAAGCCATTGAGCCCTCGTTTGGTCGCCGCGTAGAGGGTCATCATCGGGAGGTAGTCGAGAGTGATCTCGGAGGAGATGTTCATGATGTCGCCGCCGCCGGCGGCCCGCAGCAGCGGGATCGCTGCCCGCGTGGTGTAGATCGGTGCGACGAGGTTGGTGTTCACGGTGACGGCGATGTCCTCGTCGCTGGCCTCCTCGATGAGCCGGATCCGGCTGGCGCCGGCAGAGTTGATAAGGACGTCGACACGTCCGAATTGTGCCGCCACCTGCTCGAAAGCGGCGCAGACTTCGGTACTGCACGTGACGTCGGTGGCGATCGGGACCGCATTGGCTCCGAGGGTGTCGGCGATCTCGTCGAGTAGCAGCTTCCGACGTGCGAGCAGGATGACGGTGGCGCCCTCTTGCGCGAAGCGCTGCGCGGTCGCCCTTCCGACGCCCATCGAGGCTCCGGAGATCACGACGACCTTGCCCTCCATGCTGCGGGACATTGCAAGCCTCGATTCCTCATGCTCCTGGATGACGAATTGCGTCAAGCGACTGCCCTGGTGATGCAGTACTGCGTTGCGCTAGACGCATATGTCGTTCTACCATGACGCGCACGTGATAGTCATCATCTGGCCCGGCACAGCGTGCGGGCTTTTGTTCGGAGGGAGTCCGTTGTGCCCACACGTGTCACCGGCAAGGAGGCCAAGGAGTGGGCGGTCGAGCATTTATGGGGCAACTGCAGCTCGCTCTACACGCCATTTTCGGGCCCGGACGGCGACGACATCGACTTCGAGGCGCTGCGGGCGCTGGTGCGACACTGCCTGGTCGATCTGGACCAGGACGGCATCTGGCTCACCGGCGGCATCGCCGAGTTCTGGTCGCTGACCACCGACGAGCTCAAGGAGGTGGTTCGGGTCGCCGTGGAGGAGGCGCGCAGCATCAAGCCCGCGGCCCTCGTTCAGGTGATGTCCAGCACCGACACTGCCAAGCAATGTGTCGAACTGACACTGCACGCCCAAGAGCTCGGCGTCGACATCTGCTACATCCTGACCCCGTACTTCGAGTGCTCCGGCAAGCCCGGCGTCTTGGAATATCTGCGCTACGTCGCGGATCGGACCGATATGCCGTTGGGATTCTTCAACTCCCACTCCACCGGCCTGGTGCTGACCCCAAGCGAATGTGTTGAGCTTTACCACGAGATCCCTGCGCTGTGTGGGCTGAAGAACGGGCTGCTGGACGCTCAGCACAGCCTGGCAGTTCACACGCTCGCGCCTGAGATGGTGCTGTGGGAGGCGGACGACGAAGCGGGAATCAAGCTGGGAATACCCCATCCCGGAGCGCTCGGCTCCGCGCTGTACCTCTACGAAAAGCCCGGACTGCTGCTGTTTTCCGAGTGGCGGTCGCTTCTGGTGGCCGGCGACTTCGAACGGGCTGAGAAGTTCGCTGCCGAAACCGGGTTGGCGGATATGAAGGCCGCTAGCCGCTGCTACCAAGCGCACCCGGCCCGGCCGGGTGCGTTCACGCACTGGGGCGCGGGATTCAAGTTCGGTGCCAGCCTGCTCGGCCTGCCGGTGGGCGACTACCCCCATTCACGGCCGCCGCAGACCGCATTCCCCAACGAACTCAAGGGCCCGATCATCGAGGCGTATGCCGCATCCGGGTTTATCAAGTCCTGAGAAACGGAGCGCTGCCGTGCAGGTGCACCTGGTTTCGGCAGGGACCATCCCACGACTGGTCGAGCTGTGAGCAACGACGAGCGTTCCGCAACGCTCGCCGACGCGGCCGTCCGCGTCACGCGCGACGGGCCGGTGGCGTTGGTGATGCTTGCCCGGCCGGCGAAGTCCAACGCGATGGACGGCGAAGTCACCACTGCATTGCTGGACGCCCTGCGGTCGCTCTCCGAGAGCGGTGACGTACGCGCAATGGTGCTGACCGGCGACGGTAGGGCGTTCAGCGCGGGCGGCGACATTCAAACGATCCGAGAGATGGGCGCGGACAGAGGAGTTCGCGACGCGATCCTCGACAAGCACCAGGAATTGTTCTGGGCCATGAACCGGCTGCCGTTCGCAAGCGTCGCGGCGGTCAACGGCGCCGCAGTCGGGGCGGGTGTCACCCTCGCGCTGCTGTGCGATTTGGTTGTCATGGCACAGGATGCTTTCCTGTCCGATCCACGCGTCGCACTCGGTCTGCTCGACGGCGCGGGCGGAATTGTGTTGTGGCCGTTGCTGACCGGTCTCTCCGCGGCCAAAGAACACTTGTTGCTCGGCGATCGGGTTTCGAGCGCCGAAGCCCACCGACTCGGCTTGGTCAACCGCGTCGTGCCTGCCGAAGAAACCGTAGCGGCGGCCCTCGACGTGGCCCGCCGGCTGGCGGCCCTCCCGGCGCATGCGGTGCGAGAGGCGCGGCGCTTGCTGAACTCGCATATCGAGCGGGCTGCGCCGGTGCTGTCCGAGTGCGCACGGGCTGAGAGCGAATGCTTCGAGACTGACGAGCACCGTGCCGCGCTGGACCGCTTGAGCGTGCGACTCGCCGCGAGACCGCCAAGGGAGTCCTAGTGGTCGCAGGCAACCGGGTCGCGCTGGTAACGGGAGGCACCCGCGGAATCGGGCGCGCCGTGACCGAGGGGCTGGCCGACTCCGGGGTCGACGTGGCCGCCGCGTACGCTACCGATTGCGTTGCAGCAGAATCGGTCCGGGACCGATGCGAGAAAGCCGGCGCCCGCGTGACCCTGCACCGGGTGGACGTGGGCGACCCGCAGTCCTGTCGGCGCCTCGTCGACGAGGTCCTGGACCAGCACGGTCGACTCGACTACCTCGTCAACAACGCCGGCACGGTCACCGAGCAGCGCTACGGCGACATCACACCTGACGACTGGCAGCAGCACCTGGCGGTCAACCTATCGGCCGCGTTCTTCCTGTCGCAGGCGGCCATGAACACCATGATCGAGCGCCGCTTCGGGCGCATCGTCAACATCGGTTCGGTGTCCGCGACGATGGGCAGCCCAGTGCAGATCCCCTACGCCGCAGCCAAATCGGGACTTATTGGATTGACCCGATCGACAGCACGCGCCGTTGCGCGAAAAGGAATAACGGTGAATTGCGTGATCCCGGGCAGCTTCGACACCGATCTGTCGCAGGGGCTGGCGTTGACGGCCCGCGACGTCGTGACGTCGATGATCCCGGTCGGCCGCTGGGGGCGGCCCGAAGAACTCGCGCACGCGGTCAGTTTCCTGCTCGACGACCTGGCTTCCTATGTCACCGGGGCGGTGCTGACCGTGGATGGCGGAATGAGTATGGGCGGATGACCCCGACACCGTTGACCGCCGCGTGCATCGTCGCCCCTGGTGTACCGGAGGACCGGCGGGACGAATACCGGAGGCTGGGCTACGTCAGCGACATGACCATGAGCGCGTCGGTCGAACGTGCCGCCCGGTTATGGGGTTCGCGCCCCGCGGTCATCGAGGCGGGTCTGCAGATGACGCACCGCGAGCTGCTAGGACTCGTCGAGCGCGCCGCAGCGTGGTTGAGCGGGGCCGGAATTCGACCGGGCGATGTCGTCTGCTGGCAGACCCCGAACTGGTGGGAGGCCCATCTGCTCGGTCTGGCCATCTGGCACGTCGGCGCTGTGAGCGCGCCGATCGCTCCGTTCTACCGGGAGCATGAGCTGCGCCAGGTGATCGAGGAGGTGCGGCCGGCGGCCGTCATTTCGGCCGAGACGTTTCGCGGTTTCGCGCACGCCGAGGCCTTCGACGACCTGCTCGCCGAGAACGGCCTCGACGAGATTCCGCGGATCCTCCTGCGCGGATCACGTTTCGGCTGGACGCGATTCGACGATGTCGTGTGGCACCCTCGACGCTCATCGCCGGCCAACATCGGAGCAGACGAACCATGCCTGGTTTTGTTCACCTCCGGCACCACGTCGCGCGCCAAAGCCGCCGTGCACTCGTCGCGCACGTTGTTCGCCGAAACCCGCCAGCTCGCCGATGCGTGGGGGCTGCGCTGGGACGATGTCGCCTACATGGCCGCCCCGCTACAACACATCACCGGTCTGCTCAACGCAATGACGATCCCCTTGCTGGTGGGGGCCTGCGCGGTGCTCGCCGAGCGGTGGGAACCTGACCGGGCGGTCCAGGACATCATGGCACACCAGGTGACCTACTCGGCCGGCGCGACGGTGTTCCTGCAAGAGCTGACCGACGCTGCGAGAGATGCTCGGATCCGGTTGCCGCTGAGGATGTTTGCCTGTGGGGGCGCCTCGGTGCCGCGCGCGGTGATGGAGCGCAGTGAGGCGCAGGGTATCCCCGCGGCACGCGTATACGGCATGACTGAGCTGCCGACCGTGACGGTGATGAACCAAGCGGACCCGTTCGATCTGCGCGCGACGACGGACGGCGCGCTGGCACCCGGGGTCGAGGTGCGAGCCCTCGGCGACGACTGTCGGCCGCTGCCAACGGGTTTCGCGGGCGAGCTTGCGGTGCGGGGACCCGAGCGGATGCTCGGCTATCTGGAGCCCGAGGCCAACCGGTCCGCTCTCGACGATGACGGCTGGTTCCGGACCGGCGACGTCGGGATCCTCGACGACGACGGATGCCTCACGATCACCGGCCGAATCAAAGATGTCATCAATCGTGGGGGTGAGAAATTCTCCGCGCGAGACATCGAGGACCTTCTCGCCTCGCACCCGTCAGTGCGCCAGGCCGCCGTTGTCCCGGGTCCCGACGCAAGGTTCGGTGAGGTGCCGGTCGCCTTCGTCGTGCTGCACGGCGGCCGGCAATCCTCGGCCGGCGAATTGGCCGCACACCTGCACACCGCAGGGCTTGCCCGCCAGAAGTCCCCGACCGCTTGGCATTTCGTGGATTCCCTGCCGATGACACCATCTGGCAAGGTCAAGAAGTTCGAGCTGGCCGCCACCGCGGCCGCGGCAAGGGGCTCTCGATGAACATCGATCAATTCCGCGCGATGCTCGACCTCGGCCGCGACGGCGACGGACGCACGGTTCTTCCGCTGGCTCACGGGGGTGCGGAGCGGATTTTCGGCG
This sequence comes from Mycobacterium sp., assembly GCF_049280035.1. Lineage (GTDB taxonomy): Bacteria > Actinomycetota > Actinomycetes > Mycobacteriales > Mycobacteriaceae > Mycobacterium. The sequence goes on from NZ_JBAPPI010000305.1 coordinate 8,203, forward strand.
GACAGATCCTGGCTCAATTGGTGGCGGCCGTGGCACCTGACCGGACAGTCAAATCGTTGCATGTGGCGTTCCCGCGGGAGGGGCGGCCGCACGACCCGTTGTATTTGGACCTCGAGAACACGCACGACGGGCGCACGCTCGGAGTGCGCCGAGCGGTGGTCTACCAGGACACTCAACACATCGGGGAGCGCCGCGTCGTTGCAACCGGCACCATCCTCGTTGACCGCGCCGACGACGGGTACGACTACCAATTCAGCAATGTGGCAAGCGCAGATCCATTGGCGGCCAAGCTGATCAACTTCCCGGTGGTACCCGGCGAGAGCAGACTGATCAGCGATATCGGGCTAGACGACGCGAGCGCTGTCCCGGCCGAACTCGCGTTCTGGATGCGCTGTGGCGACTTCACCGACACTTCGCTGGCTCGGCCGGTGCTGGCATACGTCTCGGATTGGCCGCTGATCGGCACTCTGCTCAAGGCGGTACCCGGCACTAGCCAGCAGGACGCCCACGTCCGGCTGCAGACCGGCGTAGTCAGCCACTCGATCTGGTTCCACCAACCGTTCGACGTGTCGGAGTGGCTGCGGATGGAGATTCGTGGCGAGCGTCTTGCCGACGGCCGCGGATTCGGCACCGGCGCGGTCTATACCCAGGGTGGATCGCTCGTTGCGTCGTTCGCTCAGGAGAGCGTGATCAGACCCTTCGCATAAAAGGAGACAGCAATGGCAGCAGAGCATTTCGTTCGGTACGGGACGGACGGGTCGGTGGCGGTGATTACCCTGGACCGGCCGCAGGCCGCAAACGCGCAGACACCGGGCATCCTCAAGGACCTCGACGACGCGTGGCGGCGCGCGGACGCAGACCCCGATGTACGGGTG
>NZ_JBAPPI010000306.1:0-3751 GCF_049280035.1 Mycobacterium sp.
GGATTCGCGACCGTGGATCATGGTCCGATCGGTACCGCGGTGGCTCGAGCCGAGACAGCCGGCGTTTCTCTGTGGTGCTGCCGGGGTATCAACTCACTCGTGACTTCCTTGTGGCTGAGCGGCCGAGTCGGACAGCCTTGGGCTGCAAGCGAGCTTGACGGTGGCGCCCAGTCCGTCGATGTCATTGTCGTGGGTGCTGGGATCACCGGGCTGATGACCGCGGTTCTGTTGGCTCGCGGCGGCAAGGACGTGTTGGTGTTGGAAGCCCGCACGGTGGGTGCTTGCGCTACGGGTAATACCACCGCCAAGGTCAGTTTGCTTCAGGGCAGCCACCTGTCGAAGATCCTGTCCAAGCACGGCAAGGGCGTGGCCCGCGCTTACGTGGACGGTAATCGTGAAGGTCAGGATTGGGTGCTTGACCACTGCGAGTCACACGGCGTAGCTGTGCAGCGCGAGGATGCCTATACCTATGCCCAGTCCGCCAAAGGCGTCGCGTCCGCACGCGCCGAACTAAAGGCGTGCCAGGCGGTGGGCCTGTCCGCCGGGTGGGATGCCGACGCCAAGGTGCCGTTTCCGTATCACGGCGGCGTGCGGCTGGCCGAGCAGGCGCAGTTCGATCCTATGTCGTTCCTGGACACACTAGTTGTGGAGTTACTCGAGCGCGGCGGACGGCTGGTCGAGCACTTTCGGGTGCGGCGGGTGTCCGGCCACGGAAACAGCCTGCGCGTCCACGTCAACGACGCCGCGCAGCACGAGGTCGAAATCGAGACCGCGCAATTGGTGCTTGCCACCGGGATTCCGATCCTGGACCGCGGTGGCTATTTCGCGCGCGTGAAGCCGAGCCGGTCCTACTGCTTCGCTTTCAAGGTCCCCGGCGACATTACTCGGCCGATGATGATTTCCACCGACTCACCGACGCGTTCAGTGCGCTACGCACCCGTCGCCGACGGGGAGCGGCTGATCGTGGGCGGCGCGGGCCACACGGTCGGTCGCGAGAAGAGCCCATCCAAGGCGCTGGAGGAGTTATCGTCGTGGGCGCGCATGCACTACCCGGGAGCGGTGCAGACTCATTTTGGTCGGCGCAGGACTATACTCCGATTGACGATTTGCCCTATGTCGGTCCTATTTTGCCGAACAACGAAAGCATCTTTATAGCAACGGGTTTCAACAAGTGGGGGATGACGAACGGCGCTGCCGCCGCATTGGCGCTATCGAGCCGCTTGCTGGGCGGGCCGATGGACTGGTCCAGCGCGTTCGCCAGCTGGAGCGCCCACGAACTGTCGGGCCTGCTGACGGCCATGCAATCCAACCTCCAGGTCGGCTTTAACTTGACCAAGGGCTGGATCACCCCGGCGACACGCACCGGCCGTCGCAGCCCCAACGAGGACGGGGGCGGCGTGGTGAGCGGACCCCCGTGGCACCTGGAAGCCAGATGCCGGGTCGACGCCGCCGAGCACCGTGTTTCACCGGTATGCCCGCACCTGGGGGGAATCGTGAACTGGAACGACGCCGACAAGGCGTGGGAATGCCCGCTGCACGGCTCACGGTTCGCGCCGGATGGCACGCTGCTAGAAGGGCCGGCCACCCGTGATCTGGCCGCCTCGCGCTAACGATGAGCAGGGTTTCGGGTGCGGTGTCGACTGCGCTTGCCGTGGCAGGTCGCTGAACCGGGACAGGTCGCTTAGCGAGTTTCACTCAGTACGCCGTGGCCATCAGCTGAATCAATCCCGCGCAACACTCTGCCCGACTCTCTAAAAGCCGATCGCTTAAAAGCCCAGTTCATTAGTTCGATCTTCCGGCTCCGTTCGACAAGGCGACGGGGTGGGCGGGTCACTTGATTCTGTCGCGGTGCGGTGTGGCGGTATGCCGAACGTGACGTCGACCTTTTCAAATCCTTTCGTCCGCTCGGCCTCGGCTTTGGCCGCGTAGGTGCTGCGGTCTCCGTCGGTCAGGTCGACGTTGTCGGTGAACGGGGTAAGCAACTCCAGCGGGTACAACCGCTCGACGCGCACCACGTTGATCTCCGCGCACAACACCGCCAGAGTCGCCGCGATGTACAGGAACGCCAACATTCCTAACACCAGCGCGAACACCGCATTTGTGGCGCTCGCGCTTTTAATCACATGCCCGATGTAGACCACACCGAAGGACTGCAACACCTGCCAACCCACCGCCGCGGCCACCGCGCCCAGAGCTACTTGCCGCTGCCAACAGCAATAAGCTGCGGCCCCGGGCTCGAAACGGATCCGGCCGCTCATTACGCGGCACCGTCCACACGGCGTTCATCGCATTCTGCAACGCTTGCGCACCGCCGAGCCCGCCGTAGAGCGCGCCCAGAACCCCCACGAGGAATCCCAACCACGCCACCGCTGAGCTGTTTCGGCCTATCCAGCTGCGGCCCGATGACCGGGAACTCACTCAACGCCGAATGCTCCACATGCGCGCGCAATTCGGGATGACCCGTCAGCACCCAACCCAGCACCGTGGATAGCAACAACAACAACGGAAACAGCGATACGAACGCATAATAAGCGATCAACGCCGCCAAATAGCTGCCCTGATCGTCGACATATTTGTAAATCACCGCCAGCGGAAACCCAAACACCGGGTAACGCTGCTGCCAGGCATCGAGACGATCAGTCAACCCCACCGCGTTGCCCTAGCCAATTGTGTTATGCCACAATCTGTTTTGGCGGAAACCGCGGACACACTCACCCCCGACGCGAATCGCACGGGTACTTCCGACTGTCAGACACCGGCCGCAACGGCTGCGCGCGGTGATAGACGCTACCGTCGTCCCACCCGATTGGTGATGCGACGCCCGGTGGCACCGAGGTAGATGCCGATGAGAATGCACGCGACGACGATGCCAACCAAGAACGGAATGATCTTGAATCCGCCATCCTGGTTGGAATATCCCAGTTTGAAGGACACCCAGGTTCCAACGAATGCGCCGATCGCGCCCAGTATCACAGTCATCACGACTCCAATGTTCTGCTTGCCGGGCATGACGAGCCTGGCCAGCCCACCCACGACGAGTCCGATGACAATGGCGCCAACAATTGTCCCGATCACTTGAACTCCTCTGGTGGGGCTGGGTCATATCGCTAATGTGGAGATACCCGTTTCTTGCCTCATTGACCCTGTTAGCCCGCACCGAATACAACCGGCCCACATGACAGTCCTCGATGTCGCTGTGGTAACCGGCGATGTGTTCACACGCCCGCACCTAGATCGTCTTTACGGCGGCGAGCTTCGAGTTGATCAGCATCAGCGGCGCGTGGGGGTCGTGCGGTTGGGGAATGGCCCCGAGAGCGAAGTCAGCGATCACGCCGGGCCGAAAGATGACGCAGTGCGTGGAACCGCCGAACTGGAAGTACCCGAGTTCCTCGCCCTTGACGACGTGATAACCGGGGGTGATGCTCGGGTCGATAATGCTGGAGGACACCTCCGACATACCGAGCGGCACGAAAGCGACCAGACCGATGACAGGATTGTCGGCCTCAATGAGGATGATCGCCCGCGCAGCGGTATGCGCCATGTAGGACTGCGAATTCGTCGGCTCGACCGCGTCGCTGCCTTCGGAGTCGGCCTCGGAGTAGTAGGTGCCCTCCTGGACGAAGGCCCGCACGATCGTGCCGGCGACGGGGCTGTGCCAGCGGTGGTAATTGGTCGCGCTCAGAAAGGCCTGATAGATGGTTCCGCCGACAAACTGATCAACCGACTCGTCTTGTGCAAGCAGGTCCTGCAG
>NZ_JBAPPI010000307.1:0-16755 GCF_049280035.1 Mycobacterium sp.
CTTAACTCCGGGTGACGCTCGGCGTAGCTGAGGGGATCCGCCAGTCCCTCGGGATGGGGATAGTCCGAGCCGAAGAACAGGTGATCGATCGGCACCAGCTTCGCAAGCTCAGCCACGTTCTCCTCCCAGAACGGATTGAAGTAGACGCAGCGGCAGATGGCCTCCAGGGGATTCTCGCTGTAGAGCTGCGGCATCTTCTTGCGAGTGTCGCTGAGGTTCTCCAGCAGCCGGGGCAGCCAAGTTGTTCCGTTCTCCACCATGCCGATCCGAAGCTCGGGAAACCGCGTCAGGAGTCCGTGGCAGGCCAGCGCCGCGACCGCATCCTCGGCCGGGTTGCGGGCCAGGCTGTAGTAGGAGCGGAACGGGGAAGGCTGGAACGGCCGGAACTCGCCGGAACCCTCCCAGTCGTTGGCGTAGCGGGAATACCCGCTGTCGGAGGCGTGCATGATGACGAGCGCGCCGGTCTCCACGACCCGCTTCCAGAACGGGTCGAATTCGGGCAGCGCGAACGAGCGCGGGCCGTGGAGGCCGGGCACCGGCGCCGGCCGGATGAGAATGGCGCGCGCCCCGCGCTCGACCACCCAGTTCAGCTCGTCGATCGCCTTCTCCACGATCGGCAAGGTGATGATGGGTGTGGTAAAGATGCGGCCCTTGTAGTCGAATTGCCAGGTCTCATGCAACCACTGGTTCAGGGCGTGAATGATCGTGTGGGTCGCCTCTGGGTGGTCCCGGAAGCGTTCCTCCACCAGGCTCGCCAGCGTCGGGTACATCATCGATTTGTCGATGCCCTGCTCGTCGAGCAGCGCCAGCCGGGGTGCCGGTTCACGCATCGCGGGGGTTGCCTCGATCGCCTTGCCCAGGATCTCGCGATGCGATTTGCCTTCCGGATTGCCGTTGTGGAAGTAGTCCTCTTGGGCGCCGGGCGCGGCGACCTTATCGAAGGTCGGGTTGGGGATGTACTCGCTGATCTGTCCCAAGGTGGCGATCTTGGTGCGGCCGTCCACCTCGACATAGCGGATCGCGCCGTGATACTCGGTTGGCAGGAATTTCGTCAGCGCATCGCGGGTCTCGTACATGTGGTTATCACCATCGAAGACCGGAAAACCCAACTTTGGTTTCATCTAGCCCTCCTGAGTTTGGCCGGTGCCTATTGCGCTTGACAGTAACATCGGGTGCGTGAGAAGAGAACAGCCCACTACTTTTTTGCATGTGTTGACTCCGGCAGGGGTAATGTGCTCGCTACGGCAGTCCTACCCTTGCCGCCGAGCCCTCGGACACGAGAGGAATCTGGTGTGGACCTGCGGCTGAGCGAAGAACAACGTGCGGTCCGGGAGACTTTCGCGGCACTCTTCCGAAAGGAGGCGACGCCACAGCGCGTCCGGGCGGCGGAGTCGTCGGGCTTGGACCAGGACCTGTGGCGGCGCTTCAGCGAGACGGAAGCGCTAGGGATCGGCGTCGCGTCGGATTGCGGCGGCGTGGGCGGGGGTCTGCTCGAGCTGGCGCTAGTAGCGGAGGAGGCGGGCCGCCGCCTCGCCCCAATACCGGTCGCCGAGACCGCGGCCGCGGCGCGGCTGCTGGGCCGGCTTGGGGAAAAGGAGCTGATCGGCCCGGTGCTGACCGGCTCGTCTATCGTGTCGCTGGCCACCGGACCGGGACCGGTCGCGAAGCAGCTGCTCGTCGACGGAGCGATCGCGGATGCGATTCTCGCCGTCGAGGGGAGTTCTCTGCTTTATGTGATACGGCCGGCCGGGCTGGCCCGAACCCCGCGGCCCAACTTCGGCGGGTTGGCGTTGGCCCGATGGCCCGCCGGCTGCGAGCGCCGCTGCCTCGCCGAGGGCGATTCGGCCCGGACGATGTTCGCCACAGCTCTTGATGAGGTCCGCGTGCTGCGGGCGGCGGCACTGATCGGGCTGGCCGCCGAGGCCGTGCGCATCGGCTCTGATTACGCGAAGGTGCGTCACGCGTTCGGGCAGCCCATCGCGATGTACCAGGCGGTCGCTCACCCCTTCGCCGACGCTGTCGCGGCGTTGGACGGGGCACAACTGTTGATCCAAAAGGCCTGTTGGGCATTGGATTCGGGGCAAGCCGACGGGCCGGCGTTGGCCTCAATGTCGTTCGTCTTCGCCGCCGAGACCGCGTATCAGGCAGCCGGACACAGCCTTCATGTCCACGGCGGATACGGCTTCATGGAAGAGTACGACATCCAGCTCTACTACCGACGTGCCAAAGCATGGGCGGTCGCATTCGCCGATCCGCGGCGCGAACTGCTCACCCTCGCCGACAGACGCTTCGGCCCGGCGAGCACAGGAGGTCGCTGAGCCATGGACTTTAGCGAACCCGCGAACTGGGCCCGAATCCGCAGCGACGCAGAAGAATTCGTCGCACGGTATGTCACCCGCGAGGTGATCGAAAACGAGCGACGCACCGGAGACGGTGCCGACCGGGAGCTGACGCGAAAGCTGGGGCAGCGCGGATGGATCGCCCCGGTCTGGCCGGTGGAGGAGGGTGGGGCCGGACTCGATCACTTCGAGACCGCTGTGCTGCACGATACGCTGCGCCGGGGAGGCGTTCCTACGATCGGGCCCGGGACGACGATGCTGCCGGCCAATGCGATCAGGGCCGTGGGCTCATCGGAGCTGAAGGCCAGGATTTTGCCGGGCGTTGCGGCCGGCGAGATTCTCATCTGCCTCGGCTACACCGAACCCGCGGGCGGATCTGATGTCTTCGCCTGCGCGACCCGCTCCGAGCAAGACGGTGAAGACTGGATTGTCAACGGCCAGAAGATCTTCACCACCTTTGCGCATCTCGCTGACTACTGCTTTCTGCTCACCCGCTCGGCGCCAGGGTCCGTCGGTACCCGGGGCCTGACGATGCTGCTGGTACCGCTGGATTCACCCGGTATCGAGATCCGGCCGGTGTACACCATGGGCAATGAACGCACCAACATCGTGTTCTACAACGACGTGCGGGTCGCCGATGCCAACCGGATTGGCGAAGCGCACCAGGGCCTTTCGGTGATGCTCGCCGCGTTGGAGGCCGAGCAGAACGTCGCGCCCGCCTCACGGACGGGATTGGTGGCAGCCGATGCGCTCGAATTCGCCCGCACGCATCCGGGAACGGACGGCAGAACGCTCATCAACGATCCCCTGGTGCGTGAGCGCCTGGCCCATATGGCGATGCAGGCCGAGGTAGCCGACCTGCTCGCCTTGCGCGTGGCGTTCCTGGACGCCGAAGGCGAGAAGCCGGGCCCGGTGTCGGCGCTGTTCGGACCTGAAAGCTATGTGCGGGCGTCGGCCGCCGCCGCCGATATCGCCGGAATCGCGGGCATGCTGGATTGGACTGACCCAGACGCTGCCGTTGATGGCGCCCTTGATACCCACTACCGCAGTGCGGTCGCCACCACGATTTACGGCGGTTCCAGCGAAGTGCTGCGCAGCCTGATCGTCGAGAACAGGTTAGGGCTACCCCGCAGCCGTCCACGGCGCTGACAGGTCAGCGGAATTGGCGGGCCAGCCAATCCGTACTGTCGCGCGCGGCGCATTTGGCCACCGCGGAGTCGGCGAACATGTCGAACCCGTGAATCGCGCCGGCATAGACGTGAAGCTCCGTCGACACGCCGGCCCGGCACAGGCGAGCGGCAAAATCGATCGACTCGTCGCGAAGGCAGTCCGCCGTGCCCACGCTGATGAACGTCGGCGGTAGGCCCGCCAGCTCGGCGGCCCTGGCGGGAACCGCGTCCGGCGGCACGTCGTCTGTTCCGTAGCGCTCGCCCAGATAGCTGCGCCAGCCGAACGCGTTGGACTCCCGACTCCACATTGGAAGGCCGTCGAGCGCGCTCGACGGTGTGGTCATCCGGTCATCGAGCATCGGGTATTCAAGGTATGCGAATCCCAGACCATCGAGTTCCTGGTCCCGCCAACGCAACCCGAGAGCGGCGGCCAGTAACCCGCCGGCGCTGCGTCCGCCGACCCCGATACGGCTCGGGTCCAACCGCAGATCGGCTGCGTGATCAACGATGTACCGCAGTCCGTTGTCGCAGTCGTCTAGCGGCAGCGGATACGGTGCTTCCGGTGCCAACCGGTATTCGACGCTGACGCAGGCGCAGGACAGTGACCGGCACCATTCGTTGAGCCGGGCGTTATCCATAAAGCGGTTTCCGATCACCGTCCCGCCGCCATGCATCCAGTACAGGGCCGGCAGGTCATCGGCAGCGTCGCGGGGACGCAGCAGGGTCAGCGCGACCCCGCCGTCGGGTTCGGTCGCCAGGTCGGTGCGCTCGATGTCGGGTGCCGGCACGGGCGCGAACACCCCGTTCTGCCGCATCATCGGTACCGTCTCCGCCGAGAACACGAAGTCGGGCAGATCGCGGACGGCCTCGCGAATCTCGGGGTCAAGTGCTTCTCGACGCAGCGTGACCATCAACCGCCTCCCAGCACATGTGATTACTTCATTGCGGCGTCAGCATAGTATGCCCGTTGCATCTGACGCAGGTAGCGTTCTACTGTGGAGATGCGATACCTTTCAGAAAGAGATCATATGCTTCCCGAAGACGCAAGAATCATTTCCGTTGACGACCATGTCATCGAACATCCCCGCGTTTGGCTTGACCGGCTTCCCGCAAAGTACGAGGACGTGGCGCCGCGCATCGTGAAGCTCCCCGACGGCAACGACACCTGGCTTTACGAAGGGCGGCAGTCGGGCAACTTTGCTCTCAACGCGGTGGCGGGCAAGCACCCGCGCGACTTCGGCATGGACCCACGCAGCTACGACGACATGCTGCCGGGGTGTCATGACATCGCCGACCGCATCAAGGACATGGACATCGAGGGCACCTGGGCCCAGCTGTGCTTCCCGAACTTCGGCGGATTCGCCGGCAGCACCTTTTACGCCGCCGAGGACAAGGACTTCGCGAAGCTCTGCGTTAGCGCTTACAACGACTTCATCCTCGATGAGTGGTGTGCCTATGCCCCCGAGCGCCAGATCCCGTTGATGATGGTCCCGATCTGGGACATCGACGCGTCGGTGGCCGAGATCGAACGCACCGCCGCCAAGGGCGCGAAGTCGGTTTCGTTTATCGAGGCGCCGCACAAACTTGGCTTGCCGTCGTTCCACACCGACCATTGGGATCCCATCCTGCGGATCTGCGAGGAAGCCGAACTTCCGCTGTCGATGCACTTCGGCTCCGGCGGCACGCCGCAGGGCCTCGCGCCGGACGGCGATATGTTCATCAGCATCGCGCTTTTCGGGGTGAACTCGATGATGGCAACCGTCGACCTGTTGATGTCCGACGTGTTCTACAAGTTTCCCAAGCTCAAAGTCGCGCTTTCCGAGGGCGGCATCGGCTGGATGCCGTATCTGCTGGAACGCATCGACTACTCCTGGGGCCGACACAAGTATTGGTGCAACATCAACGCCGACAAGCTTCCCTCCGAGCTATTCCGGGAGCACATTTACGGCTGCTTCATCTCTGACCAGTCGGGTATCGAGCAACGGCACCGGATCGGCATCGACAACATCATGTTCGAAAGCGACTATCCGCACTCGGACTCCAATTGGCCGCACACCCGCAAGCTGCTCGCCGAGCATCTCGTCGACGTGCCCGACGATGAGGCCCGAAAGATCGTTGAGCTCAATGCCCGTACGCTGTACCGCTTTTGGGATTGAGCGAACCTGTGACCGGAGAGACGGGAGACACGATGAGCGCGAATGGATCCGATTTCATCTTCGACCCGTTCAAGCCCGGACCAGGCGACCAGCTGCCGGGAGTACTTGCCGAACTGCGGGAGCGATTTCCCGTCTACCACACCAGCTCTGACATCTGGGTGGTGTCGCGGTTCGACGATGTCAAGGCAGTGCAGTCCAACCCGGAGCAATTTTCATCGCGACCCAATCCCTACGAGGGGGCGGCTCCGCCCGATGACGAGATGAAACCAGAGGTGGTCGAGCGACTGCTCGCGCTGGCCGCGGGCATCCCGGTGGACATGGCCGAGATGGCTTCCGCGAAGACCATCGCCGCGGCCGACCCACCCCAACACACCCGCATGCGCCGCATCGTCAGCAGGGGATTCACGCCGCCGCGCATCAAGGAGATGGCGACTGCGATCGAGGAGATCGTCGAACGCTGTTTGGCCGGAATCGAGGGCCAACCCGCCTTCGACCTGGTCGAGCGCCTCGCCGTTCCGTTGCCTGTCGAAATGATCTGCCACATCCTCGGCATCGACGGCAGCCACTACAGCCAGGCCAAGCGCTGGTCAGACGCGTTCGCCGCCGCAGCGGGGGCGGTATTCAGCAGCCCTGCCGAACGTAACGAGTTGATGTTGAGCACCATCAAGGAGTTCAGCACGTACTTCGTGCCGCTCATTGAGGCGCGTCGCGCACAACCCAAGGGCGACTTGGTCAGTGCCATGGTCGCGGCGATCGACAACGAGTCACTGAGCAACGTCGAAACGTTGATGGTGGCGATCACCATCATGGTCGCCGGCAACGAGACGACGACGAATCTGATCGGCAACGCCGTGGTCGAGCTCCTCTCTTCCCCGGACCAGCTCAAGTTGTTGCTCGACGATCCTGGACTGCTGCCCAATGCGGTCGACGAAGCCAATCGATTGACCTCCCCGATCCAGTTCGCCTTTCGTGAGGCGACCGAAGACAACGAGATCGCCGGCACGCCAATCCCCAAGGGCGCCATCATCGCGTTGCACATGGCCGCGGCCAACCGTGATCCGCGCCGCTTCGATGATCCCGACCGCTTCCTGATCACCCGGCCCCCCGGCAAGAATCTGGCATTCGGACATGGCATCCACTTCTGTTTGGGCGCGCACCTTGCAGGACAGGAAGTGCGCGCGGCGGTCGGCGGCCTACTTCCGTACCTCGACCGGCTCGAGATAGCCGGAGCGCTGCAGCGCAACCCGACGGCGCTGCTGAACGGCTGGCAAAAGGTCGAGCTTGCGTGGGTCTAGGAAAATAGTGCGCTGCGTGAGTGACAACCGGGGCGTCACGCGGACCTTGTGGTCAATCAGTGCCGGGCAACGGGGTGTTGTCCCAGGCGGCGGCCGGTCGCGGCGTCTGCGGCGACGACGTTGCGCCGCTGACGCCCCTCGTCGCGCCTGGTCCGACGGCTAAGCACCCGATCGTCGCGCCTTGTCAGGGTGCAACTGTTCTGAATGAGGAGGTCGAGCTGCTGCCAGCTGAGCCCATCGAGCTCGCCACCTGAGTCGTGGGTGGCGACCACAACTCCGCCCCGCAACAGCGGCACTGTTTTGGCGCTGAACCGAGTTGTGGCCAAAAGCATTTCGGTGGCGCTGCGGTTGACTTTGCGGCGGCACCGCCGTGTTGAGGGAGTGAACCAGAAGTCGAACTGTCGATCGGCACTGGTCAGACTTTCAAGCCCACAGTCGTGAACGAGTTCGGCGATATCGGCGCTGCTGTAGGCGTGGGTTTCATAGACGACGCCATTGGGGCTGAAGTAGAGAACGGTGTTCATGTGGTTGTCCTTTTTCGGTTCTTTATGGGCTGACCCGAAGGTGCAGCCAAGTTAGTTACACGCGTGTAATTTCCCAGATAACGGCTGCGCTAAACCTTCCTAACGAAAAGAAAACAATGTTTGAGCGCGAAGGCGGAACCTGACCGATTGCTGCACGAGCGTTGGTCGCTGACCGTCAATGTGGCACGCGGCTACTTTGTGCTGTTTGCGGGTACCTCTACCGCACAGCCCACCGCCAGATTGTTTTGGTGCGGCTGTTCGACGAGGAGGCAGTTATATGACCGAGCGTTACACCACCACCGACGGCGGTGCCCCCGCACCCAGTGACGAACAATCGTTGACGATCGGGCCTGACGGTCCGATCCTGCTGCAGGATCACTACCTGATCGAGCAGATGGCCCAGTTCAATCGGGAGCGAATTCCGGAACGCCAGCCGCATGCCAAAGGCGGCGGGGCGTTTGGGCACTTCGAAGTGACCAACGATGTCAGTAAGTACACCAGAGCTGCGGTATTCCAGCCGGGCACCAAGACCGAGACGCTGATCAGATTCTCCACCGTCGCCGGCGAGCGGGGCAGCCCAGACACGTGGCGCGACCCGCGCGGATTTTCGCTGAAGTTCTACACATCGGAGGGCAACTTCGACATGGTCGGCAACAACACGCCGGTCTTCTTCATCCGCGACCCGCTGAAATTCCAGCATTTCATCCGCTCTCAGAAGCGTATGCAGGCAACCAACCTGCGGGACAACAACATGCAGTGGGACTTCTGGAGCTTGTCGCCGGAGTCGGCTCATCAGGTGACCTGGCTGATGGGCGACCGCGGAATCCCCAAGAGCTGGCGCCACATGAACGGCTACAGCAGCCACACCTACAGCTGGATCAACGCCGCCGACGAGATCTTCTGGGTGAAGTACCACTTCATCACCGATCAGGGCATCGACTTCCTGACCCAGGAGGACGGCGATCGGCTGGCCGGCGAGGATGGCGACTACCACCAACGCGACCTCTATGAGGCGATCGAGGGCGGCGACTTCCCGAGTTGGACGTTGAAAATGCAGATCATGCCGTTCGAGGAGGCCAAGACCTATCGGTTTAATCCGTTCGACCTGACGAAGGTGTGGCCGCACAGCGACTATCCGCTGATCGATGTGGGCAAGCTGACGCTCGACCGCAACGTGACCGACTACCACACGGAGATCGAGCAGGCGGCGTTCGAACCGAACAATATTGTGCCCGGCACTGGCCTTAGCCCGGACAAGATGCTGCTGGCCCGCGGTTTCTCCTATGCCGATGCGCACCGTGCGCGGCTGGGGACCAACTACAAGCAGATTCCGGTCAACACGCCACATGTGGAGGTCGATAGCTACTCCAAGGACGGCGCGATGCGGATCAAAAACGTCTCCGATCCGGTGTACGCACCGAACTCCTACGGTGGTCCGCAGGCGGACCCGACGCGCGCCGCCGAGGTGCGCTGGCAGGCCGACGGCGAAATGATCCGGGCCGCCTACACGCTGCGCGCAGAGGACGACGACTGGGGTCAGCCCGGCACCCTGGTGCGCGAGGTTCTCGATGACGACGCGCGAGATCGGCTGGTGCACAACATCGTTGGACACGTCCTGAAGGGCGTCAAGGAGCCGGTCCTGTCGCGGGTGTTCGAGTATTGGCGCAACGTGGACCCGGATCTCGGCAAGAAGGTCGAGGAGGGAGTCCGGGCAAGCTCAGCGAGCTGAGGCCGGCGGGCGCCCGCTGCTCGATGAATCGTTCCTTCGCCGAACCGGCCCGGCTGCTTCTTCGCCGGTTGCTCGCTAGGAGGTGAGTTCCTAGAAGCCCTGGCGGCCATGACAGGTGCGCGCCGAAGTGGGGTGTTTTCTTTTGGTCGTCCGCTGCTAATGCGGCAGCACCGTAGCGGTTATAGCTGTCTTTCGCCGCCGTCGACGAACAGCTCGGTTCCGGTCATGAAGCTGCTCTCGTCGGAGGCGAGGAATACCACCGCGGCGGCGACTTCCTCGGGCCGCCCCACCCGACCCATCGGCACATTCGACGCCTGGGCGTCGAGCAGTGCCTGTTCCTGGCCGCTCGGTGCCAGGCCCTTCAGTCCTGGCGTCTCAATTGGACCCGGTACGACGGTGTTGACCCGGATGCCTCTGTCGACCAACTCAGCCGCCCACGTGCGCCCCAGCGAGCGGATGGCAGCTTTCGACGCCGCGTACACGCCCATTGCGGGTGTGCCTCCGTGCGCGGAGGTTGAACCGGTCAACACGATCGACGCTCCTGGTTTCAGCAAGGGCAAGACCTTCTGCAGCGTGAACAGGATTCCGCCGACGTTGATCTGAAATGTGATGGCGAACTGTTCGACGGTCACGTCGGGCAGCGTCGCCAATTCGCCCCCGCCGGCATTGGCGAACACAACATCCAGGCCGCGTCCACGGGCCCCGATGGCATCGGCAACGTTGTCGAGGTCGTCGAGATTCGACACGTCGCCGCGGATGCCGGTTGCTTCCGCTCCGATCGACGCCACGGCGTCGTCGAGAGTCTTCTGATTTCGCCCGGTGATGAAGACGTGTGCGCCTTCGGCTGCCAACCGCTGTGCGGTGGCGAGGCCGATGCCGGAGTTGCCGCCGGTGACGAGTGCCGTCTTTCCAGAAAGCTGACCCATGGTGATCTCCTTTGTTTGAGGTGGACACAAATCGCTAAGCAGTTAGGTCAGTAACAACACGTGACATGTCACGTTATTCCTGCGACGCCACTGCTAGCACGAACAGCTTCTCGGGCGGCCAGGCGAACCGGGAGCTCGCGCCGGTGGGTGACCACTCTTGACGGCGTGAAGGCTCGAGAACGAAATCGCAGGTAACGAGCGGGAGCGAATCGGATCGAAACGGAACGAACTGGCGGCTCAAAAGGCAAAAGCCCTGGTAGAGCGTCAGTTTCGATTCCCGGCAGCTCCATAGAGAAGGTGCTGGTCAGAGCTATAGGCGAGTCCCACCAGGCAGATCCTGAGGCGTTCTGTTCGTGGGAGGTGTTGATGGTGATCGTAGTCGAGAAGGTTGCGGAAGTCGGTTTTGCAGACGCGGGCCGGCAAGGTCAGCCTGAGGAACACACAGGGTGAGTAGGGTCGAGCCGTGGTGCATGAAAAAACCCAGGCATCGACCCCGATCTTGGCGCTGGTCGCGGCGGCCCGTGTCGCCGTGGGAGCCGTGATGATCTTCGCGCCGAGCCGGATCTTTTCGCCCGGATCCGGGACAGAAACACTACTCATGCGGACCATTGGGATCCGTGATGTGGTTCTCGGCTCCGGTGCATGTGTGGCTTGGGCACGTGGCGAAGAAGGCGAATTGAAACGGTGGGCGACGGTTGGACTGGCTAGTGATGGAGCCGACTTCGTTACCGGGCTTCGCAGCAAGCCGCTAGTCGGTTCCAAAAGCGCACTGATCGCCACGCTCTCCCCGGTCCCCTTTGTGGCGGCCGGGATCCTTGGACTAACCCGCAGCCTGAGAAAGTGATCCCGACGGGCGCGAACGAGCAACCGATTCGTGTTGGCGCACGCACTGGCGGTCGGCGACGAAAGAGGCCAAGACGCCGACGTATTCACACTTCAGGACGGCAGGACGGTCCGGGTACAGGCGCACACAGACACGGCGGTAATGGAGCGCGTCTACGGCAGGAAACAGGTCGCGGCGGGGTAGTAGGACCGCTTGTCCGACCAAAGGCGACGCTCCTGGAATGGGGTCGGCCCGTAATCCCACATCGGGTGGCGGGCCTCCCGCCTGTCACACGAAGTCCGAGCCACCGTCGACGTTCACCGTTGCCCCGGTGACATACCCGTTGCGTCGGGACGCCAGGTAAGCCGTGATGGAGGCTATCTCCTCGGGGAGCCCGGCGCGGCCGAGATCGCACGGCTGGTGGAAGTTGTTCTCGATCCAAGTCATCACATCGTGCGGATTCGAGGCATCGAGGCCGTCGGCTGCGAGAATGTCCCTGAGGTTCTCGGTAAAGCTCGCAGTCACGATGGTGCCGGGGCACACGCAGTTGACCAGAATGCCATCCGTGGCAAGGCTTTTAGACAAGTTCTTGGTGACGCTGGACAGCGCTGCCTTCGACGCGGTGTAGGCGACGATGCGTGGATTCTGTCGCTGGATGGAATGCGCGGACAGCGTCACGATGCGAGCCCAGTCAGCGGCGCGGAGCATGGGCAATGCGGCACGAATTGAGCGCACGCCCGACATGGTGCCGAGCGCGAAAGTGGCGTCCCATTCTGCGTCGTCCATCTCCTCGAAGTACCCGTCGCCCGGTCCGATGGTGTGTACCAAGCTGTTGAGTTCACCCCAGCGGTCGGCGACGACGGCGAAGCCGTCAACGATGGAGGCAGCATCGGCCATATCCACGCTGATTCCCACGGCGTCCGGAGCACCTGCGGCTCTGAGCTTTTCCTCTGCGGCATCGAGACCCGCCCTGCCTCGGGCCATGACGGCAACGCGGGCTCCCTCTGCTGCCAAGGTTTCGGCGATGGCCAGCCCCATGCCCTTGCTGCCGCCGGTGACGACGGCGGTCGATCCGGCCAAGCCTAGGTCCATCGTCTCTCCTCGTGATCAGGCTGCGGTGCATGGTTTCCCGCGATTCGAGTGATCGTCGCAGCCGCTACGCCCAAACCGCGCAAGCAGAATCGCACCGTGCGTTCTCGGACCTCTACACGCTCGCAGTCGCCTGTTGCCCATTGCCGTTCGGTGCTCGCCCACACGACGCCCTGAATGGACTGCGCCCCGGCCATCGGGTCAACGCTATGGAAATCGCCAAGTGCCAGACCCCGCCGGATCTGGTCGATGAGCGGCTCGAGCATCTCGGCGTACGCCGGCTGTATCAGCTCGGGGGCCGCGAAACTTTGCGATTGCGCCTCGAGGGACATGCGACGCAGATCAGATTTGATGTTCTCGCTGAATGCGAGGTCGAGTCGTCCGTCGATCCAGGCAGCGACAGCCTCAGCCGGCGTGTCTACTGCTGCCATTTTCCTTCTTAACCTTCGCTTTTCAGTGGTCGCCATCTCGAGAAAGACCGTCGACACAAGCTGGTCCTTCGATTCGAAATGGCGATAGAACGCGCGAGTGCTGAGTTGAGCGCGCTGGAGCACCGCGGCGATGCTCAGCCCTTGGACGCCGTGCTCGCGGAGTGATTTCGATGCTGCGGCCACGATCGCACGGCGTGTATCGGGATCGGGGGCAAGCTTGCTTCGCCGCCGCGTGACTGGGACGCTCATGCGGTCGCGTCATACGTGTGGAGGTAGTCCACAAATCGTTCGCGAATCCCCTGCGGGGTAAGACCGAAATCGGCTAGCTCGTAGTTGTGCGCGCCGCGAGTGCCCGGCTTGTGCTTGGCGGCCCATTCCTCGACCGAGCCGGCGGCCGCATCGGAGAACACTAACCCCAAGGACTCGTAGCTTGCCCTCAAGGTATTCACCGGGTCCGACTGCAAGTCCGCGAATGCGACATCGGAAAATCGCTCCTCGCCAACACGTTTGCGGAAGTCCATCGCCCGGCGAACAGCCTCAGCCCAGCTATCGAGCTGCTCCGCGCCGAGTTCTTCAGGGTCGTCGCGATCGCTACTCCAACTACGAACGTATCGGATGAGGCTGCACAGCGATCCCATCACGTTGGCTGGATCACGGTGGCTCCACATGAACTTGGCGTTGGGGTACGCCTCGACGAGCGCGTCGAGCGCAAACATGTGCACCGGAGTTTTGAGGTGCCACAGAACCGGCGGACAATGCCACTGCAGAAGTTTGAGCACCCGACGATGAAACACATACGTTTCGCGCATATCGCAGCCCATCAGCCAAGCCAGGTAACTCGGCACCCGCACGGCACCGTCAAAATGGAAGGTGCGAAAGCTCATTCCCATCAGGTCTTGGCATTCCGTGGCTGCCGTCGCTTCAGAGTTGTGGAGGGTCTTCATCAGCGGGAACATCTCGTTCAACATCTCCAAGCCGGCCTCGGCTTGTGCAATGCGGGGATCGGTGTACTGGGTTGCGGCCTCTGGCGGTGGGGTCGGAGCCTGCGATTCCCACATCCGCAGCGACCGGAATTGGGGGTCGGCAGCTACCAATTGGCTCAGAGCCGTCGTTCCCGTCCGCGGCAATCCGATGACGAAGACGGGGCCGCCCACCACCTCATCGTCGATTTCGGGATGCCGGGCATAGGTTTCCTCGACCTTCAGGCGTTGGATCAGGGCATTGCTGATCGTGGCGTGTTGAATGACCTCGCCCATCCCGGAAAGCTCAGCTTCGGTGTTCAACGCTTCGACGGTCCGTTCGAGGCCCTCCCGGTAATAGGGCGATCCGAAGTCGTCGAGGCCCGTCGCAGCGCGGGCTCCGTCTTCGAGTTCGTCGGCCGAGAATGTCACACTGCGAACCTTTCGTGCACGGCGCGTCGGCGGCGCTCAAGGACGGATGTCCGCTCGTCGGCGATCACTCTCTTCGTGTCGGGCGGCAAGGCAGATGCGATGTCGTCGAAGGACACCAATCGGGCGCTGGGTGTCGGTGCTGTCGTGGTGCGCACGCAACGAAGGATCATTGCGCCGTTGCTGTGGCCGGCGGTGTCGAGCCAGTTCGCTACTCCGGGATCGCGCGCGCACAGCACAACGCGCACCAGGCCGTCGGAGTCCACGGCGACCTGGTGTGCATTCAGACTGGACTGATGTCGTCCGTAGTGGATGGTTTCCCACCACGGATTCCCGAGTGAATAACTCCAGTAAACGCCCTGGGGCGGTTCAACTTCGAGAATGAGCGCCTCATCAGGACCGAGCTCCCAGCGGCCGATAACCGGTCTGTTCTCCGCGGCTGCGCCCATGCCGGTCCGATCAATCGGGGGGAGAAAGCCATTGGCCGGAGCTGCACCGCCGAACTGGAGAAAGAACTGGAGGTTGTCGTGAACAAAGTCGCCGAGGGCGACGAGCTGACGGGACACTTGTACGTCGGGATTGATCGGGGCCATCTCATGCTCAACGGCCCCACCGAGCCGCTCTATTCGCAGAGAGGACTGCACCTCGGTGTCCCAGTCGTAGAAGAAGTGTCGCACCGTCAAAGTGGGGTGGTCGCCCTCGATGCGCATCCAGTTTCCACCGCGTTCGTCCCGAGACAGGATCACCTCGAAGTTGCCGTCAGCCTCCACCGCAAGTTCGTCGACCAATTCATTTGCGGTCGAGACGATTCCGTCCATCGTTTGCAGCCCGACATACCGGGCGGTGCCACGATTACCGAACAGGCGGTAGCTTTCCCCGCCGCGCAACGTTGCCCGTGTATAGATGCAGTCCGGGCACTCCATACCCCAGGTGATGATGTCGTTGGTGCTGGCGCGCTGGACGGACAGGATTGGATCCGGATCAAACCGCAGCGCCTCGTCGACGCCGGCGGCCAGCAGCACCAGCAGATGGCGCATCCCTGACGCGAAATCGACCCCATTCCGGGTCGCGGGATCGGACTGCACGATCTGCCCGACGCGTTCGAGCTGGTGGAGCAGATGTGCCCACGCCGCCGACAGGTCTTTCTCGGAGCCGCGTGGGTTCCCGGTCAACGACGCCTCCGCGATCGAGTGCGGTAACCAGGCCAGTGGTTTCTGCTCCACGCTGATGTTTCCTCCGCTTTGAGGCTGTTGGGAGCGCTTATCCGAAAATAGTGTTTTCATTTAATGCGGTGGTTCACTATCTCAGCCGCCGCCAAGTGTGTCAATGTTCGATCGGACTGGCCCGGAGCTCACCCGTCAGCCCTGGGCGAGCGCCTTCATGTCCGGGGCCAGCAGGTCGGCGAGCGCCGACCACGGCACGGTGATCACCGGCAGACCGTGCCCAAACTGGCCGTCCGCAAAGTGCAGCTCCAGCCCCGCCGCGGTGGGAATCCAGTTGGCGTAGTTTTGCGGCAGGGGGCGGTTGCCGGGTTCGTCGGGCATCGGGGCGCCGTCACCACCGGGACCGTAGACCTTAGGCCAGGTTTGCTTGGTTTGCTCGGAGAGTCGATCCAGCCCGGACTGTTCCTCGGTGAACAGGTCGCCCAGGGTAATCGGATGTGCGGTGCGGCTGTCGATGACGACCGTGCTCACGTAGTTGGTGGGGTGTGCCGCTCCCTTGGTGTAGGAGGCCCCGCTCAGCACTTCGCCGATCGCGGTGGGCCGGAACGTCAACGCCGACTTGAGCTCGAAGCTCCATCCTCGTACCCCGTCGGCGTCGGAGCTGGCTTGGTCGACCTGCTGGTGCGCCGAGGCCTCACTGGACTTGTTAAACGCTTCGGCCACCGCCGGGTCGCCGCCGGATAGCTGACCCGCCAACGCATGCCAGCGCCCCGCGCCATCGGGCGTCGTGCCGTCGATCGGCTTCATCGTGACGGTGTAGTCCTTGCCGTTGGACACACCGGACGCCACTGGTGGGTTCGCCGAGACGCCGGGAGTGGTGCTGGTGGAATCGGGCTTCGGCGTCGCGCTCTGCGGAGGCGGGTGGCCGGGCTTGGTGCCCGCGCAGCCCACCGACGACAACCCGATTACGACGGACACCGTCGCGGCGAGCAGCCGCGGCATGGTGTGCGAGATCATGAGGCTCCCAACAGCTTCAGGATTTTGTTGTAGTTGTCGATGCGCGCTTGCAGGCCGTGGTCGCCACCGTTGATCGCCCGCGAGATGGTTGTGATGTCGCCTTGGTCGGCGAGCAGGTTGAGGTCGCCCAGGCCGGTACCGTGATTCCAGAACCACCCAGCGGTGCGGAACCCGATGACGGGATCGCTGGCCACCTGCTCGGGGTTGTCGATCAGGTCCAGCCCCAGGGCTTTCCCCGCGGCGGCGTAATTGTTACGCCCGGTCAGCTGCAGCCCGCCCCGCCCCTTGTACTTAGGGCCGTCGCCCGGGTTGATGTTGCCCAAGTCAGCGCGCCCGTCGTACTCAGAGCCGTCCGCGTACTCGGTGAGGGTGTCGCCCCAGGCGGTCTCCTCGGCGGCCTCCGCGAGGAACGCGGCTTGGCGTGCCGGAGTGTTGATGTTCGCCTCGTCCATGGCCTGATTGATCGCAGCGGTCCACGCTTTGGCTTTGGCTTCCGCGTCAGCCGGAGACAACGGAACGTGGTTGCTGGTCGCGTAGTTGGGAAAGATCTGCTTGAACTGGTCCTCGGTGATCCCGTGGCCCGGTTGTGGTGGCGCTTGCGGGATTTCACGCCCGTTGTAGTCGAGCTGGGTTTCGCCGACGGCGGCGTTCAAAGCGGTGGCCAGCTCATGATCGGTCGCGTGGGCTTTGGTGTTGAGCGTGTCGA
>NZ_JBAPPI010000308.1:0-1981 GCF_049280035.1 Mycobacterium sp.
GGGTGCGCTACGGCCAGGGCTTCGGCGGCGCAGGCGGCATCAACATCGAAGACCTCTTCGGCGACATGTTCGGCGGCAGTGGTGGATTCGGGCCGATTCCGGGCGCCGACCAGGAAGCGGTGCTGGAGCTGACCGTCGAGGAGGCTTACCGGGGCGGCAAACGGCAGATCTCACTGGATGACCGCAACTACGGGGTCAACATTCCCGCCGGTGTCATCGACGGTCAGCGGATACGGCTGGCGGGAGAGGGCGGCCGAGGTAGCGGCGATGGACCGGCCGGAGATCTGTACCTGCGGGTGCGCATCAAGCCGCATCCTCGATTCCGGCTCGACGGACGCGACGTCACCGTCGATCTGCCGGTGTCGCCGTGGGAGGCGGTGCTGGGGACCACTGTCGCTATTCGAACTCCCGGCGGCGAAGCGAAAGTTAAGGTGCCGCAAGGGTCGTCGACCGGTCGGCGGTTGCGGCTGCGCGGCGAAGGCATGCCCAACCCGCGCGGTGCCGCCGGCGACCTCTACGCAGAAATCAAGGTGATGGTGCCACCGAAACCCACTGCGCAGGAACGTGAGCTGTTCGAGCAACTGGCGGCGGAGTCCACGTTCGACCCCAGGAGGGGACGATGACCGCACCACGCTATGTCCTGGCGCGGCGGCCCGGAATTCAACTCGACGTGTTCGCAACACGCTGCAGGTTGCATCCCGACATGGTGCGCCGGCTGGTCGCGCTCGGCCTCGTCGCTTGCCAGCAGGATGCCCGCGGCGATCTCTGGTTCGAACCGTCCGCGTTGGTGACGGTCGCCCGCATCCAGCGGTTGAGGACCGGTCTGGGACTGAACTACGCGGCGATCGGGCTGGTGCTCGACCTGCTGGACCGCATCGAAGAGCTGGAATCCGCTTCTCGCCGAAGGAGGACATCACCGTGGACATCAACAAGCTGACGCAGAAGTCGCAGGAGGCGTTGGCCGAAGCGCAGAGCATCGCGACCCGGATGGGTCATATCGAGGTCGACGGCGAACATCTGTTGATGGCGCTGATCGACCAGCCCGAGGGTCTCGTACCGCGGCTGCTGGATCAGACGGGCGCCGACACCGAGGCCCTGCGCGCGGACCTGGAACGCGAGCTGAACCGGCGCCCGAAGGTGAGCGGTCCGGGCGCCGCGCCGGGCCAGGTCTCTGTCACCAGGCGGCTGGCGAACCTGTTAGAGGCCGCCGAGCGGGAAGCCAAGCGGCTCAAGGACGAATACGTGTCGGTGGAGCACCTCGTCATCGCGCTCGCCGAAGAGGGTTCGACGAGTGCCGCCGGACGGATGCTGGCCTCCAATGGCGTTACGCGGGAATCGTTCCTGGGCGCGCTGACCAAGGTCCGCGGCAACCAGCGGGTCACTTCAGCGTCGCCGGAGGGGGCTTACGAGGCGCTGGAGAAGTACGGCCGCGACCTGGTCGCCGAGGGCCGCGCCGGCAAGCTGGATCCGGTGATCGGCCGAGACGCCGAGATCCGCAGGGTAATTCAGATCCTCAGCCGCAAGACGAAGAACAATCCAGTTCTGATCGGCGACCCGGGAGTCGGCAAGACGGCGATCGTGGAGGGCCTGGCCCAGCGGATCGTTCGCGCCGATGTCCCGGAAGGCCTGCGGGACAAGACAATTTTCTCCCTCGATATGGGTTCGCTGGTGGCAGGTGCGAAGTATCGGGGTGAGTTCGAGGAACGGCTGCAGGCGGTGCTGTCAGAGGTCAAGGCGGGCGAGGGTCGGATTTTACTGTTCGTCGACGAGTTGCATACCGTGGTCGGCGCCGGGGCGACGGAGGGGTCCCTGGACGCCGGCAACATGCTCAAGCCGATGCTTGCCCGCGGTGAGCTGCACATGATCGGTGCCACGACCCTCGACGAATACCGCAAGCACATTGAAAAGGACGCCGCGTTGGAGCGCCGGTTCCAGACCGTGCTGGTCGACGAACCTGACGTCGAGGACACCGTTTCGATCC
>NZ_JBAPPI010000309.1:0-3273 GCF_049280035.1 Mycobacterium sp.
GGCAGGAGGTGCGGAATCCGTTCGACCCCACCCCGATCGCACGGGTGGCGGCCCCGGATGCGGCGCTGGCCAATAGCCCGGTTGTCGCCAACACCCAACCCAGCGTGGTGAAGATCCGCGCGATCGCACCGGAGTGTCAGAAAGTGTTGGAGGGCAGCGGATTTGTCCTCTCGCCAGACCGGGTGATGACCAATGCACACGTGGTGGCCGGTGCGAACAGCGTCACCGTGGAGGCGAGCGGCAACCCGTATGACGCCAACGTGGTGTCCTACGACCCGACGGTCGACATCGCGATACTCGCGGTGCCCAACTTGCCTCCCGGACCGCTGGCCTTCGCCAACGCCCCGGCGAAATCGGGTACCGAGGCAATAGTGATGGGCTACCCCGGGGGAGGCGGCTTTGTGGCAACTCCGGCCAGAATTCGGGAACTCATCGAACTCAGCGGGCCCGACATCTACCGGAATGCCTCGGTCAACCGCGAGGTCTATACCATCAGAGCCGGTGTGGAGCAAGGCAATTCGGGCGGACCGTTGATCGATCTGAATGGTCAGGTGCTCGGCGTGGTGTTCGGCGCGGCGGTCGACGACAACGACACGGGTTTCGTGTTGACGGCCAAGGAGGTGGCCGCTCAGCTGTCGCACATCGGCGACACTGCGCCGGTGGCCACTGGGCAGTGTGTCAGCTAAAGCGGCGACCTGTACACCCGGTCGAGGAAACGCATCAGGTGGCCGTTGACTTCCTCCGGCACCTCTTCGTGACTGAAATGTCCTGCGCCGGCGACTGATACGTAACGACCGTGCGGCGCGTAGCGCTGTGTTCGCTCGACGGGGTCGGCCAGCACGTACGGATCGGCATCACCGTGAATGTGCATTATCGGAATCCCAAAGGGACGGTTCATCGATCGCATGAAGCGCCGACCCTCTTCACGCAGCTGGCTACGCACCGCCCACCGCTGATACTCCAGCGCCGAGTGGGCTGCTGACGGGATTTGAATCGCCTGTCGCAGATGACCGATCGTCTCGGAAAAGTCTTCGGATGCAACCCATTTAGCGCTGGCGCGGCTACGCACCAGATGCTCGATCTCCGCGCCGTTATGCCGGGTCAGTGCGCGCTCCGGCCAGATCGGCACCTGATAGCGCAGCAGCGAGGGCAACAGCGCACGGCCCTGATCGCGGCGGGTGAGCGCCGAGCGGCGCAGTGCGGCGGGGTGCGGCGAACTGACCACTGCGATGGCGCGGACCAGCCGTGGATGCAGGACCGACGTTGCCCAGCAGACCAGCCCGCCGTCGGCGTGACCGACCAGGGTCGCCGACGTGTGCCCGAGCGCGCGGATCAGTCCGGCGGTGTCCCCGGCGAGCGTCCAGCCGTCGTAGCCACGGGGCGGTTTGTCGCTACCGCCGTAGCCTCGTAAATCCACCGCGACCACCCGGGCTCGGCTCAAAGCGCGTAGCTGGTGACGCCACGACCACCAGAACGAGCCGAAGCCGTGCAGCATGATCACCAATGGCCGCGCCGTTGGAGAGCTGGCGGCACTCCGGTCGGCGGGCGCTGCCTCGACGACATGGAACCGAATGCCGTTGGCGTGCACGTCCAGATGGCGCCATGGCCCGTCGATACGGGTGACCGACGGATCTGGCGGCGCCATCTACCAACCCGAGGGGTCGGCGGGCGTCCCGCCGTGCGGCGAACGGAGCGCGCGCCCGGAGCCCTTGTCGTGGCCCGGGGTGAACGCGGTCCGGGTCTCCTTGACCGACTCGATGGTCTGCCGCGGTCCGCGGATGCGTCGCACCTTCAAATAGCCGAACAACGCCAGCACCGCGGTAACCACCACCATGATCCCGAACACGATCAGGAAAGCGACCCAGCGCCACAGCCAGGTATCGAGCAGTTCGGCGAGGAAAAAGAAGAAAAAGAAAGTCGAGTAGAACCCCACCACCAGCGCCGAGATGAAGTAAACGCTGCCGGTGAGACCTTTTTTGACATCGCGGGTGATTTCCGAGCGGGCCAATTCGACCTCGGCGCGCACCAGTGTCGACATCTGCGCTGTGGCGTCCTTAACCAGCTCACCGATGGACGGCTCGACGGACAGCGCGTGTGGGTCGGTCAGGGGAATCGTGGTCAGCGTGCGAGGAACCCCGTCCTTGTGGTCGGCGTTCTTGCGATCTGGCTTACTCACAGACGGTCCTCCCGATGTCACTGCCCGGCTCCTCCTCGAGCCGTTGCCCGGCTCGCATCGTCGCCGGGCGTTGCCTGTCGTCGCGGTTCATGTTGCCATGCGGTCGGTTACCAGACGAGGCCAACCGGATCACCGCCCGACCGTTTGCGGATCGACGCTGGCGGGCATCGGTCGCGCTAGACTGACGCCGCCGCTTCGGGTGCGCGTCCAGGCTTGTCGACGGGAGTACTGCTTTGCAGACCACGTGCCGCCGGCCGCTTCTTGTCGTTGCGGTGTTGGTCATGGTGACATCGGTGGGCCCGGCCGGCCTGTGCGGCGTGTCGGCTGGAGCTGACGACCGACTCCCGCTCGGCGGCGGGGCGGGCATCGTGGTCAACGGCGACACTCTGTGCACGCTGACCACCATCGGCACCGATGGGAAAGGCGAGCTGATCGGTTTCACCTCGGCGCACTGCGGTGGCCCGGGCGCGGTGGTGGCCGCCGAGGCGGCAAAAGACCGCGGCACGCTGGGAACCATGGTGGCCGGCAACGACACCCTGGACTACGCGGTCATCCAGTTCGATCCGGCCAAGGTGACGCCGGTCGCCAACTTCGGTGGCTTCGCGATCAACGGCATTGGGCCGGATCCCGCGTTCGGTCAGATCGCTTGCAAACAGGGCCGCACGACCGGGAACTCGTGCGGCGTCACGTGGGGTCCCGGTCAAGACCCGGGCACGATCGTGATGCAGGTATGCGGACAACCGGGCGACTCGGGCGGTCCGGTTACCGTCAACAACCTCCTGGTCGGCATGATCCACGGCGCCTTCAGCGAGAACCTGCCGGCCTGCGTCATCAAGTACATCCCGCTGCACACCCCCGCAGTTGTTCAGTCGATCAACGCGGTCTTGGCCGACATCAACGCCAAGAACCGTCCCGGCGCCGGCTTCGTCCCAGTCCCCGCCTGACACTTATTTGGCGGCTATCGATTGCCCGGTTCGCCCCCTCGCCGCTGCGCGGCTGGGGGTGCCCCCACTGCATCGTTACTGGGCGGCGCGGATCGCGTCGAACACGCCGGGATCGAGCAGCGTCGAGGTGTCGCCGAGTTCGCGATCCTCGGC
>NZ_JBAPPI010000310.1:0-18765 GCF_049280035.1 Mycobacterium sp.
CGTATCTCGGTTCCGACGCTTGTGGTCGAGGGTGGCTGCGACAAGCTGCTCCCGCCGGGCTGGGCGAAAGAGATCGCCGACCAGATAACCGGGGGGCGGTCGGCTGTGGTCGAGGCGGCCGGCCACTGCCCACAGATTGAGCAGCCGGCAATCGTCAACGAGCTGCTGTTGGAATTCCTGGCAGGTATCGACGAAGGGGCCTGAGCTGCGTCGATGATGACTACGGCGAAGCCGCGGTCGCGTAAGCGCAGGCAGATTCCTGGTAGGACACACTAAGGCAGCACAAAGCTGTCATTAAAGATTCATTCACCTCTGAGGGGTTAGCTGTTAACTATAGGCTCATCGTGCTGTTGCCGAGCCGCAACTCAACGTCAGAGAAGGACCAGAGGAGGGTTGTGAAGGTCAACCGATCTGCCGCTGCGCTGAGCTTGCTGGTCATCGGCATGCTGGTGTTATCGGCATGCGGCGGCAAAGGCGGCACTTCAGCATCGTCGTCTGGCTCAACCCCCCCGTCGGTACCCGTCGATTGCGGTGGCAAGAAGAAACTCCTGGCCAGCGGTTCGACCGCGCAGGAGAACGCCATCGAGCAATTTGTTTACGCCTACATTCGGGCGTGCCCGGGCTACACGCTGGACTACAACGCAAACGGCTCCGGTGCCGGAGTGGAGCAGCTCCTGAACAACGAAACTGACCTGGCGGGCTCCGACAAGCCGTTGGATCCCGCGAAGGGTGAGCTCGACCGGGCACAACAACGGTGCGGTTCGCCCGCGTGGGACCTTCCTGCGGTGTTCGGTCCGATAGCGGTCACCTACAACGTCGTCGGCGTGAGTTCGCTGAACCTGGACGGTCCCACGACGGCCAAGATCTTCAATGGCAGTATCACCACCTGGAACGACCCGGCGATCAAGGCCCTCAACTCAAACGTCAACCTGCCCGCAACGCCAATAAACGTCGTCTTCCGCAGCGATAAATCCGGTACTACGTATAACTTCCAGAAGTACCTCGAGGCCGCATCCGACGGTGCGTGGGGCAAAGGCACCGACGAGAACTTCGACGGGGGCGTGGGGCAGGGCGCCAGTGGCAACGAGGGCACGTCGGCGGCCTTGCGGGCAACCGACGGATCGATCGCCTACAACGAATGGTCCTTCGCGGTGGGCCATCAATTGACCATGGCCCAGATCGTCACCTCGGCCGGTCCGGACCCGGTGACGATCACTACCGACTCGGTAGGCAAGACGATCGCTGGGGCCAAATTCGCGGGGCAGGGCAATGACCTGGTTGTCGACACCTCGTCGTTTTACAAGCCAACGCAGGGCGGCGCCTACCCGATCGTGCTGGCAACCTATGAAATCGTCTGCTCGAAGTATCCAGACTCCGCGACCGGTGCGGCTGTAAAAGCGTTCATGCAGGCGACAATTGGTAACGGCCAAACTGGCTTGGACCAATACGGATACATCCCGATGCCAAGCTCGTTTCAATCGAAACTCGCAGCGGCCGTGAACGATATCTCGTGAGACAAGGAGCACCGAGGGTGAGCAACAGCCAGCCGGATTCGCGGGCGGGGTCGTGGTTTGGACCCTACCGGCTGATGCGGCTGCTGGGCCGCGGCGGGATGGGCGAGGTCTACGAGGCCGAGGACACTCGCAAGGGCCGGACAGTAGCGCTCAAGCTGGTCTCGCCGCAATTTTCCGACGACCCGATGTTTCGCGCCCGGATGCAACGCGAGGCAGGCGCCGCAGGACGGTTGACCGAGCCACATGTGGTGCCGATTCACGACTACGGCGAGATCAACGGCCAGCTGTATTTGGATATGCGCCTGATCGAAGGGGCCAACTTGGCCACCGTGCTGAAACGCAACGGGCCGATGAGCCCGCCGCGGGCGGTGGCAATCATGCGTCAGGTCGCTTCCGCGCTGGACGCCGCGCATGCCAACGGGGTGACGCACCGCGACGTGAAACCGGAGAACGTCCTGATCACCCCGGATGACTTTGCTTATCTGCTGGATTTCGGTATTGCCCGCGCAGCCACCGACCAGGGGTTGACGCAGACCGGGATGGCGATGGGAACCTACAAGTACATGGCGCCGGAGCGGTTCACCGGCAATGAGGTCACCTATCGCTCCGACATCTACGCGCTGGCCTGTGTTTTGGGCGAGTGTTTGACCGGCTCACCACCGTTTCGGGCCGACAGCATCGAACGGCTGGTTGCCGCGCATCTGATGGAGGCTGCCCCGCGGCCGAGCCAGCTGCGCCCCGGACGGATTCCGGCGGCCATGGACGACGTGATCGCGAAAGGGATGGCGAAAAACCCCGACGAGCGTTACCGCAGTGCCGGTGAGCTGGCCAACGCCGCCCTCGACGCGCTGACCGCACCCGAGCAGCACCAGGCCGAGAGCATTTTGCAGCACGGCCAAGACGCCGAGACGATGGCGCGTCCCATGCCGGACGGCAACGGCGCGAACTGGCGACCGCCGGCCCCGGGGCCCGTCGGCCCACCGCCGCTGCGTCCACCACCCCGCGCGCAGCATCCTGATTTCGCCGCCAGCGCCCCCGAGCGCCCCAGCAAACGCAAGTGGTGGATCCTGGCGGGCGTTGCGGTGATCCTGCTCGTCGCCCTTTTCGGATACCTGGTGAGACCGCACTCTGCGGGTCCGGCAACGCAAGCCTGCGGGCAAAACGAGCTGCCGTTCAACGGGCTGAACTTCCGGTTGTCCCCCGGCGGGGTGGCGGTGGACTCGTCTGGTGCGGTGTACGTCACCAACCAAGGCATGTATGGCCGAGTGGTGAAGTTGACGCCCGGGTCGAGCACGCCGACAGTGCTGCCGTTCACCGGTCTGTACCAACCCCAGGCGGTGGCTGTCGACTCGGCGGGCACCGTGTACGTCACCGACTTCAACAACAGGGTCGTGATGTTGCCGGCCGGTTCGAACAACCAGACTCAGCTGCCGTTCACCGGCCTCAATTACCCAGAAGGCATCGCTTTGGATAGCGCTGGCAGCGTGTACGTCGCCGACCGCGGCAACAACAGGGTGGTGAAGTTGCCGGCCGGGTCGAACGCCCCGACCGTTTTGCCGTTCACCGGACTGAACAACCCAGATGGTGTGGCGGTGGACGGGGCCGGCAACGTGTATGTCACCGACACCGACAACAACAGGGTGGTCAAGCTGGAGGCCGGGTCCAACAACCAGACAGTGCTGCCGTTTACCGGCTTGACTGTCCCGTGGGGTGTGGCGGTGGACGGTGCCGGCAACGTCTACGTCAGCGAGCATGACAACAACCAGGTCCTGAAGTTGCCGTCCGGTTCGAATGTCCCTACGCCACTGGCGCTTACCGGACTAAACACGCCCTTACAGCTCGCGGTGGACAGCGCGGGGAACGTGTATGTCGCCGACCGCGGTAATGACAGAGCGATCAAGTTCGTCGTTGCCGGATGTCCCGGGTAGCGGGTCAGCGCCGGCGGATTGCAATCATGCGGTTGGCCGCGGCGGCCATCAGGTAGATCACCGCTACCACGATGATCAATGTCAGCGCGGCGCCCCAAACCCGCAGGAAGCCAGCGTGTTCGGGATTGTTGAGTTCGGTGTAGATCAACAGCGGTAGCGATGCCATGTTGCCGTTGAAGATGTCGACGTTGATGGCGCGGCTATATCCGACCAGCACCAGCACCGGCGCCGTTTCGCCCATAACACGCGCGATCGCCAACAAGACGCCGGAGATGATGCCCGGCATCGCGACTGGAACGACGACCCGCATGATGGTTTTCCATTTCGGAATGCCCAACGCGTAGCTGGCTTCTCGAAGGTCATCGGACACCAGCTTGAGCATCTCCTCAGTCGATCGCACCACGATCGGCAGCATCAGCAACACCAACGCGAGTGACACCGCGAAGGCGCTCTGCTGGAATCCCAGGGTGGCGATCCACAGGCTGAAGATGAACAGCGCCGCCACGATCGAGGGCAGCCCGGCCAGCACATCGACCATGAAGCTGGTGACCCGCGCCAGCCGACTGGAGCGGTATTCCGCCAAGTACACCGCGGTCATGAATCCCAGTGGTACGGCCAGGATTGCCGCCACCCCAGCCTGCGCGAGGGTCCCGTAGAGGGCGTGATAAATCCCGCCGGAAAACTGCTCCGGCAGCACTCCGCGCAGTGAGTGGCTCCACCATCCGGGTTGCGTGATGGCATACCAGCCTCGTTGGACAACAACCCACAGCAGCCAGAACAGCGGCACCAGCGCGATCATGAACGAAGTGAGAAAAAGCAGTCTCGCGACGTTGTCTTTGATCCGCCGCCCAACACTGATGCGCCGAACCGCCAGAGCTTTGACCGGCATGTCGAGGGTGAGGGCGCTCATGTCTTGACCGCCCTGCCAACAATCACGCGGGCGACCGCGTTGACGATGAACGTCAGCACGAACAGTACAAATCCAGCCGAGATATAGGCCCCGGTCGGTAACGGTTCACTGAATTCATTTGCTGCAGAGGCAATTTTGGAGGCGAATGTGTAGCCGCCGTCGAAGAGCGACCAATTCCCGGGATGAGCGGCCGCGCGCAAGATGATCAGTACCGCCACGGTTTCGCCCAGAGCGCGGCCCAGCCCCAGCATCGACGCCGCGACTGCACCGCTGCGGCCGAACGGCAGCACAGTCATCCGTACAACCTCCCACTTTGTCGCGCCGAGTGCTTGCGCTGCTTCGATGTGCGGAGTCGGGGTCTGCCGGAATACTTCTCGCGATACCGAGGTGATGATGGGCAGGACCATCACAGCGAGCACGACGCCGGCGGTGAAGATATTGCCGCCGCCGGCTAAGGAAACGTCGCCGGCCCTGAACAGAAACAGCCATCCCAGGTCGCGGTTGAGCAATGCTTCGATTGGCGCGAGTTGCGGTGCCAGCACAAAAATTCCCCACAGCCCGAAGACAATCGACGGCACTGCGGCCAGCAGATCGACTAACGCTCCGAAAGGGCGTGACAGCCTTGCCGGCGCGTATTGCGTAAGGAACACGGCGATCCCGATCGCAATCGGTACCGCCAAGGCCATGGCGCAGAGTGAGCTCAGCACCGTCACCATGAACAGGTCACGGATGCCGAACGCCAGGTGGTTGCTGTTGGTGGTATCAAATTGCGCGCTGGTGAAGAAATTCGCGTGGTTGGCGCGCAGTGACGGTACGGCATGAATCAGCAGGAAGATCGCGATCAGAGCGATCGCGATCATGATCGTGGAACCGGACAGGGCGGCGACCGACTTGAACAGTCGGTCGCCCCGCCGTGCTTTGGCCTCGTCGCCAGTCGTCAGCGCGGGCGTCGTCACGGTTGACAAGATGGCTCTAGATCATCACGCGATGGCATTGACCGCGGTTGACAGCCTCGACTTGAATGCGTCGGGAATGGGGATATATCCGTTGTCCGCCAAGCCATTCTGGCCGGGACCAATGGTGGCCTGCAGGAATGCCCTCACGGCCGTGCCGACCTGGCTGTCGGGATACTTGGAGCAGACGACTTCATACGTCGCGAGCACGATCGGATAGGCACCCGGCTGCGTGGGCTTGTAGAACGACACCGTGTCGAGCATCAGGTCGTTGCCCTGTCCTTTGATCTTTGCCGCGGCGATGGTCTTGCCGGCCGAATCGGCGCTGATCGACACTGGGTCGGGACCCGCTGACGTGACGATCCTGGCCACGTTCAGCTTCCGCGCTTGGGCGAACGACCACTCGTTGTAGGTGATTGATCCCGGGGTGTTCTTGACGGCCGCCGAGGTGCCATCGTTTTGCTCGGCGCCTTCACCGACACCGCCGTTGAAAGACTTTCCCGTGCCCTTGCCCCATGCACCGTCCGACGCGGCATCGAGGTATTGCTGGAAGTTGTCCGTCGTGCCCGACTGGTCACTGCGGAAGACGACGTGTATTGGCAGTGCGGGCATGGCGGTGCCGGCGTTGAGCGCGGTGATGGCCGGGTCGTTCCACGTCTTGATGGTCCCGTTGAAGATTTTCGCCGCGGTCGGCCCGTTCAGATTCAGCGAGGTCACGCCGGTGACGTTGTAGGTCACCGCGATCGGGCCGAACACCACCGGCAGATCCCAGGCCGGCGAGCCGCACCGCTGCTGCGCTTTGCCGTGTTCATCGTCCTTCAGCGCTACATCCGAGCCGCCGAAATCGGTCTGGTTGCCCACGAACTGATTAATCCCAGCACCCGAACCGTTGGCTGTGTAGTTCAAGGTTTGACCGGAACACGCCTGTTCGAAGGCGTTGACGAACCGGGCCATCGCATTCGCCTGGGCGGTGGACCCGCTGGCCTTCAGCGTCTGCTTTCCGCCGCAACTCACGTTCGCCGCTGACGAACCAGACGAACCAGACGTCGTACCACCTTGACTGGTCGTGTTGGTGTTGTTATTTCCACACGCGGACAGCATCAGCGCACCGGTGGCCAGCACACTCAGCGCGACGCCAAAACGGTTGAGTTTCAAATCGGTTCCTTTGAATGGTCAGGTTGATGACTACTTTCACCGCGCCACCAGGTCAAGACCGACCACGCGATCTTGCCGAGATAGGCGAAGCGTGGCTGCTCTGGGACAACGCCGTGAGGACTCGAAGTAAACAAATCGCGTCACTGAGCCGAACGTAGCATCAGGATGAGGCGGACTGCGGCAACCTGCCTAAATCAATCGCTTGACTTAAGCAACGCTGCGCCGATTAACTCTTCGACATGGTCAACGAACTGGCCGGCAAGGTCGCGATTGTCACCGGCGGTGCGTCGGGC
This sequence comes from Mycobacterium sp., assembly GCF_049280035.1. Lineage (GTDB taxonomy): Bacteria > Actinomycetota > Actinomycetes > Mycobacteriales > Mycobacteriaceae > Mycobacterium. The sequence goes on from NZ_JBAPPI010000310.1 coordinate 6,754, forward strand.
ATCGGTGCCGGCATCGTCGAGAAGTTTTTGGCGGAGGACGCTCGGGTGGTGATCGCCGACATTGACCGCGATCGCGGTGAAGATTTCGCCGCCTCGCTGGGCGCCGACGTGGTCTTTCGATTGACCGACGTCTCCGATCCCGATCAGGTCGGTGCGCTGGTCGCAACTACGGTCGACACGTTCGGTGGGCTAGACGTGATGGTGAACAACGCCGGAGTCTCCAGCAGGATGCATCGCAGCTTCCTGGACGACGACCTCGCCGACTTCCACCGCGTGCTGTCGGTCAACCTACTGGGCGTGATGGCCGGGACCCGGGATGCCGCCCGGCAGATGGCAACCAGCGGCGGTGGGTCAATCATCAACATGTCGTCGATCGGCGGCATCCAGGCCGGTGGCGGCGTCATGACATACCGCGCATCCAAGGCGGCGGTCATCATGTTCACCAAATCCGCCGCAATCGAATTGGCGCATTACGAGGTTCGGGTCAACGCCATCGCGCCCGGCAACATACCGACACCGCTGCTGGCCACGACGACAGAGGGACTAGTCCCGAAGAAGGACCCAGCAGAGCTCGCGCGTTTCGAGCATGCGATCCGGGGGCAGATGCGATCCGACCGTCCGCTGAAACGAGAGGGCACACCCGCCGACATCGCGGAGGCCGCGCTGTACCTGGCCGGCGATCGGTCCCAGTACGTGACCGGCACCGTTTTGCCGGTCGACGGCGGCACTGTCGCCGGCAAGGTGATCCGTCGTCGTAACGACCAGAAAGATTAAATCAATCGCTTGACTTAATCGGGATCAGCGCGTTGACTGGCCAGGTGACCACCGCGAAGGCCGGACGCACCGACCGGGCCAGCACTACCCAGGAGGCGATCCTGACCGCGGCCGAGCGGCTGTTCGCCGAGCATGGAGTTTTCGCGGTCTCCAATCGGCAGGTCAGCGAGGCTGCCGGCCAGGGCAACAATGCCGCGGTCGGCTACCACTTCGGCACCAAAACCGATTTGGTGCGGGCCATCGAGCAGCGGCATCGGGTGGCCATCGAGCAGCTGCGGGAGAGCATGGTCGCCGAGACGCTGCAATCGGGGGCCGGCGACGATATGCGGAGTTGGGTGGCGTGTCTGGTACGCCCGCTGACCGATCACTTAGCGGCCCTCGGCAACCCCACCTGGTACGCGCGCTTCGCCGCGCAAGTGATGACCGATCCGGCCTACTACAACATCGTGGTGAAGGATGCGCTCACGTCTGAATCGCTGGTCCAGGTGATCGACGGGATCAACCGCTGCCTGCCCGAGTTGCCGATCGAGGTTCGGGTGGAACGCAACCTGATGGCCCGCAACCTGCTGATGCACACCTGTGCCGAACGTGAAAGGGCAATGGCCGCAGGCGCATCCGTGCCGGGTTCGTCGTGGCAGGCCGCCGCTTCCGGTCTGATCGACGCGGTCGTGGGACTCTGGCTGGCGCCGGTCACCTCGCACGATTAGAAGAAGCTGGCTGTAGAAAATTATGAAAGTGACTGTGGACCAAGACAAATGCGCATCGTCGGGCAACTGCGTGATGAACGCTCCCGAACTCTTCGACCAGCGCGACGATGACGGAGTCGTCGTTCTGCTGAATGAGAACCCGCCCGCCGAACAGGCTGACTACGCCCGCAAGGCCGCCGCGGGTTGCCCCGCACTGGCCATCCACATCGAGGAGTGAGAAGTGTCCGACACCCTCACCGCAACCGAGGCGGTTTCTGACGTACCGGAATATCCGATGGGACGGGCGGTCGGCTGTCCGTTCGCCCCGCCACCGGAGGTGATGGAGCTCGGGGCTGCGCGCCCGCTGTCCAAAGTCAGGATCTGGGACGGAAGCACACCTTGGCTCATCACCGGTTACGAGGAAGTGCGGACGTTATTTTCCGATTCCCGCGTCAGTGTTGACGACCGGCGGCCCGGCTTTCCGCATTGGAACGAGGGCATGTTGTCGACGGTGCACAAGCGGCCCAGGTCGGTCTTCACATCTGACGCCGAGGAGCACACCCGATTTCGGCGAATGCTGTCAAAGCCCTTCACCTTCAAGCGGGTCGAAGGCCTGCGGCCGGCGATCCAGCAGCTCACCGACGAGCACATCGACGCAATGCTGGCCGGACCGCAGCCGGGCGATATCGTCACCGCGCTCGCGCTGCCGGTGCCGTCGCTGGTCATCAGCCAGCTGCTCGGCGTGCCGTATGAGGACGCCGAGATGTTTCAGCACCACGCCAACATCGGTCTCGCGCGCTACGCGACAGGTGCGGACACCGTCAAAGGTGCGATGAGCCTGCACAAATACCTGCGCCAGCTGGTCGAGGCCAAAATGGAGGCTCAGGCTGAAGACGCGGTTTCGGATCTGGCCGAGCGGGTCAAGGCCGGTGAGCTCAGCGTCAAGGAGGCCGCGCAACTGGGCACCGGGTTGCTGATCGCCGGGCACGAAACCACGGCCAACATGATCGGCCTCGGCGTGCTGGCGCTGCTGCAGCACCCCGAGCAGGCGGCTGTGCTGCGTGACACCGACGACCCGAAAGTCGTCGCAAACGCGGTCGAAGAACTGCTGCGCTATCTGTCCATCATCCAAAACGGGCAGCGCCGTGTCGCCGCCGAGGACATCGAGATCGCCGGCGAGGTCATCCGCGCCGGCGAAGGAATCATCATCGACCTGGCGCCGGCGAACTGGGATGCCAACGCATTTGCCGAACCCGAGCGGCTTTACCTGCATCGTTCGGGCGCCGGCCAGCACGTCGCGTTCGGCTACGGGCGGCACCAATGCGTCGGCCAGCAGCTGGCCCGCGCCGAGCTACAGATCGTCTTTCACACGCTGATTCGCCGCATTCCCACATTGGAATTGGCCATGCCGATCGAGGACATTCCGTTCAAGCACGATCGGCTCGCATACGGCGTCTATGAACTGCCGGTGACCTGGTGAATACTGTCGAACAAGTGTGGATCCGATTGGAGAGCCAATGATGTCGCCTCAAACAAGCACCGTCTCGCTTTACCCGCCCGGAGGATTCGGCGCGCCCAAGGAGAGGCACGGCCACGCCGACGGAACCAACGTCGGACTGCCGGAAGGAACCGTGGTTTTCTCTGCGGATAACCATATTTCGCTGGCCGACGACATCTTCTACCAGCGTTTCCCCGAAGCCCTCAAAGACAAGGCGCCGCGGATCTGGTACGAGGACGGCGCCTACCAAGTCGGGCGAAAAGGACAGTCGTTCCTACCCGGCGACTTCAGCGCGGTACTGATGCAATACGACGACCTGCCCGGGGCGGCCAGTACCAACATCGAGGCCCGGATTCAGGAGCTACGCGAAGACGGCGTCGAGAAGGAACTGGCGTTTCCCAACGCCATTCTGGCGCTCTTCCACTACCCGGACAAGGAACTTCGCGAACTGGCATTCCGGATCTACAACGAGTACATCGCCGAGCTGCAGGAGCGGTCCGGTGGTCACTTCTACGGCGCGGGCCTGATCAACTGGTGGGATCCGCAAGGCACTCGTCGCACGCTGTCGGAACTGAAATCATTGGGGCTCAAGACCTTCCTGCTGCCGCTGAACCCCGGCAAGGACGACGAAGGCAACCCGATCGACTACGCGAGCACAACCATGAACGCCGTCTGGGATGAGATCGAAGACTCCGGGCTTCCAGTCGCACACCACATCGGAGAGACACCGCCGAAAAGCCCGTGCGAGTTCAACAGCGTCGTCGTCGGAATGATGATCAACATCGACGGATTCCGGGAAGCGTTCGCCAAGTACATCTTTGCTGGAATCATCGATCAGCACCCGAGGTTGCGGATCGGCTGGTTCGAGGGCGGCATCGCCTGGGTGCCGTGGGCCCTGCAAGACGCCGAGCACCTGGTGGCGTCGTATCAGCACATGTTCAATCGGCCCCTGGAGCATGACGTGCGCTATTACTGGGACAACCACATGAGCGCATCGTTCATGGTCGACCCGCTCGGGCTGAAGTTGATCGACCAGATCGGCACCGACAAGGTGATGTGGTCAAGCGATTATCCGCACAACGAAGGCACATTCGGGTATTCGGAGAAGTCGCTGGCCGCTGTCGTCGACTCGGTCGGCGCCGAGGACGCGGCGCGGATCGTCAGTGGCAATATCACTGAATTCTTAGGCCTTTCAAGGCCTATGGAGTCCACGTGATGACTTCGATCACTTCGTTTCTGGCCGCACCAACGTCTGCCCGCGACATCCCGGACACACCGGATCTCGATCGGATGCGTCGCGAGACCGGCGCGCGGCTGCGCTCGGCGATGGCCGACCACGGCGTGGATGCCTTGCTCCTGCTCGGAAACAACAGTGTCGTCTATGCCACCGGGGTGAGTTGGCCATTGGGTGACGCCGGGTTGTCACACGTCGAGCGTCCGGTCGCAGTGGTGCTCGCTGACGATCCGTATCCGCATGTGTTCCTGCCGTTTCGTGAAGGCGCCGCATCGGAATCGGAGCTGCCCGCCGATCATCTGCACGGCCCGGTGTATCTGGAGTTCGACGAGGGAGTGGAGAACTTCGCGCGGGTGCTCGAGGATCTGGTCCCGGCCAGGGCGGTGCTCGCGGTGGACGAACTGACCGGCGCCATGCGGCGCGCGCAGCCGCGACTTTTCCGGGCCGGACGGCCCGCCGACGCCGCGCCGATTGTCGGCGCAGCCAAGGTCATCAAGACTCTCGACGAGCTGGCCTGCATCCGTACCGCCTGCCGGATCACCGACGAAGCAATGGTCGATGTGCAGGCCGCGCTGGCACCCGGAATTCGCCAGATCGAGTTGTCGGCCGGTTTCATCCGCCGAGCGTTCGACCTGGGCGCGGTGGCCAGCATGCTGGAACCGATCTGGCAGGTGATGCCGCCTTGCAAGGCGGACGGTGTCTGGACCACTCATGGCGATTTGGCGTTGCCGCTGTTGACAACTGAGCGCGAACTGGTTGCCGGCGACGTGCTGTGGACCGATGTCAGCATCACCTACGCGGGCTACTGCTCTGATTTCGGCCGCACCTGGGTGGTGGGCCGAGAACCGACACCGCGCCAGCAAGCGCAATTCACCAAGTGGCGGGAAATCCTCGACGCCGTGCTCGACGTGACGAAAGCCGGCGCCACCGCGGCCGACTTAGGCAGGGCGGCAACGAAAGCCAACGGCGGCACCCGGCCGTGGCTGCCGCACTTCTATCTGGGCCATGGAATCGGCGTGAACGCCGCCGAAATGCCAATGATCGGCACCGATCTCGGTGACGAGTTCGATGAGAACTTCGTCTTCGAGCCCGGAATGGTGGTGGTGCTGGAACCGGTGGTGTGGGAGGACGGCACCGGCGGATATCGCAGCGAAGAGATTGTCGTCATCACCGAGGAAGGCTGGATTCCGTTGACCGACTACCCCTATCACCCATATGGCGATTGAGGTTCTGCCCGACGACCGGACGCTGCGCGCAGGTCGCCGGGAGCGGGCACTGGCCCAGATGGAAAACCACAACCTCGATGTACTGGTACTGGGTCGACAGGCCAACGTGCGGTATGTCTCCGGTGCGCCGCAGCTGTGGGTGGCAGGCACCCGCCCGTTCGCACCGACCTGCGTGGTCGTCCGGGAGACCGGGGCGATCCATCTGCTCAGCACCTGGGACGAGGGGGTTCCCGATGACATCCCGCACGAGAATCTGTACGGCATCGCCTGGAATCCGATGAACACGATCTCGGTGCTGAAGGGCATCGACGGCGCTGCGTCCGCCAAACGCGTTGGCAGCGACGCGCTTTCACCGGGGTTCGCCCAACTGCTGCCGATGGCTTTCCCTAACGCCGAGCTGGTCGACGGTGAGCTGGCCATGCGCGCCGCGCGTCGTATCAAGACCCCCGAAGAGGTGGCGGCGCTTCGCGAGGCCATCCGGGTAGCCGAGGTCGGGTTGGCCGCGGCAGTCGCCGAGCTGCGACCAGGCGTCAGTGAGAAGACGCTGTCCGGGGTCCTGCTGGAGGCCATGGCCGCCGGTGGGGTGAGCACCCCGGCGACTCAGGATGCCGCGTGGGTGACCTCACGCGACCACCCTTGGCGACGGGCGAGTGATGACGGGCGCGTTCAACCCGGCGATTTGGTGGCGTTCTCCGCGGGCGTGCTGGACGGTGGCTACACCGGTGAGGTCGGACGCACCTGGCCTGTTGGCGAGCCAGACGGTGCCGCCGATCTGTATCGGCGATGGGATGCGCTGTGGCACCGGCTATATGAAGTATGCCAACCGGGCGCGTCGGGTACCGACCTGTTGGCCGCCTACCAGGCGGCGGGGGAGCAACTGCCGCCGATGCCTATTGCACGGGGCCTGGGTCTTGGATTCGACCCACCGGTGGTTTCTCAGCACCTGCCGGCGACCGCTGGCCAGGAGCGGCTGGAGGCGGGTATGGTGCTCGCTGTTACCGGTTATGTCTCGCAACGTGGCGTCGGCGCGGTCTTTGGGCGGGAGGCGGTTTTGATTACCGGCGGCGGCCCGGAAATCTTGACGTCAAGCCCGTCAGCCAATATTGCAGTCGGCGCTTGATAATGGCTGAGACCAGCCGGGCGAAGAACGGGTAAGCCGTGCAGCCGGAAGCTGGCCCGCTGAAGTCAGCCAGGCCATTCCGCTGGGTCGTGCCGGCGATGTCGATGAGATCGCCAGCACCGCAGTGTTTCTCGCTTCGGAAATGGCGGGCTATATCACCGGGCAGACCATTTACGTCGACGGGGGGGAACACAGGCCGCTGGCGGTTGGCACCACCACCCCGACACCGGCGACCACGAGTTCGGGCCGGTTAGCTAGTGATTCCACCCTTCGGCTACCTGCTCGTCGAACGTGCGGTCAATGCGCTCGAAGCGGCGGTGGATTGATGCACGGGCCGCCGCGTGTGGCAGCACATACAAGCGGTTGGCTGCAATCGCATCGGCGGTGAGGCGGGCCACCTCGTCGACGCTCAGGCTGTCTTCCTGCGCTGGAACCTGCCCCGGTGTCGCGGTCACCTCGGGCGTGGACGACAGCCCGTAGTCCGCGCCGCGGATTCGTTCCGAATTGGACAGCAGCTTGGTTTCGACGACCATCGGGCAGAGCACCGACACGCCGATGCCGTGGTCTTTGACCTCTCGTGCCAGCGTCTCGGCCAGGCTGACCACGCCATATTTCGCAACGCTGTAGGCCCCGAGGCCGACGTTGGGTACCAGCCCGGCAAAGGATGCGGTGAAGGCGATGTGGCCGCCCGTGCCTTGCTCGAGCAACCTCGGCAAGAACGCCTCGACAGCATGGATGGAGCCCCACAGATCAATGTCGATCACCCAGCGCCAGTCTTCATGCGTCATCTGCGCGATCGGACCTGCGACCACAATCCCGGCATTGCTGAAGACAATGTCGACTTGGCCGAGAAGGCGAAATGATTCTTCCGCCAGGTGAACCACCCCATCGAGCTGGCGGACGTCGCACATCACGGCGTGCGCGTCAAACCCCTCGGCACCCAACCGCGCCACCGCCTGTTCCAGCGCAGGCTTATCGACGTCGGCGAGCACAACACGCGCTCCCCGGCGAGCAAACTCGGTGGCGGTGGCGAACCCGATGCCATTCGCGCCGCCGGTGATAACGGCGGTCTTCCCCGCGAAATGGTCCATGGCGCGAGACGTTACGCGGTGGACGCGAGCGCCCGGCGACAACCCCTTGCCGGCTACTTCAGGCAGCTACCCGCGTCGATGGGCAGCGTGACGCCCGTGACGTAGCGCGCCTCGTCGGATGCGAAAAACAGCACCGCATTACTGACGTCTTGCGGTTCCACCCACGGAATCGGCAGGGTGTGGAACAGCTGACAAATGGGAGCCATGTCGTCCGGACCGGGATTCTCCAGATCCGGGCGGAACATCTTGAAGGTGCCGTCGTTATGCAGCATGGGTGTTTTCACGTGGGTCGGGTGCACCGAGTTGACGCGAATCATATGCTGCCCCAACTCAACCGCGAAGGCACGCATCAGCCCGACAACCCCGTGCTTGGCCGCGACGTAGTGGCCGGTGTGTGGATAGGCTTTGAGTCCGCCGACCGAGCTGGTCAGGATGATCGAACCGCCCCGGCTGCCTGCAAGCAGATGCGGCACACCGGCTTTCACGGTTTTCCACACCCCGGCCAGATTGATGTCGATCATCTCTGTCCAGTCTTCTTCGCTGGTTTTGTCCAGGGTGTCGCCGCCGTTGCCGATACCCGCGTTGGCCACGATGATGTCGAGCCGGCCGAGCTGCTCCACACCGCTGTCCAGCGCGGCTTTCAGTGCGTCGTAGTCCCGCACATCCACTTCGGCGGTGAAGATCCTGCGATTGTGACTCTTGACCAGGTCGGCGGTCTCCGCCAGATCCTCGGGAGTCGACGCCGGGATCGCGGTGTCCACAACGCCGTCGCGGATTGGCTTACAGATATCGATCGCAATGATGTCGGCGCCCTCCTGCGCCAACCGCACCGCGTGCGAGCGGCCCTGTCCACGGGCTGCGCCGGTGATGAACGCGACCTTGCCTTCGACTCGACCCGCCATCGTTACCTCATTTCCTGATTTGTATTTGGTTCAACCCAGAACCGCCGGCATCGCCTCCCAGCCACGCACGGTGGACGTCGGAGACCACGTGGCGCCGCTGAGGTCGACCTCCCATTCGGGGAAGCGCTTCAAGATCTCCTCGAGTGCGATCCGCCCCTCCAGCCGTGCCAGTGCCGAGCCGAGGCAGTAGTACGTCGTACGGGTCGTAATAGACACCGTCGGGAGCAGTGACTGTCACCGGGCTTCGCCTCTCGCCGCAACCGCATTGTTGGTAGCTCTAAGCATCTGCGGCAACTCTGTCATCGGCGGCCTGCGGGTGTCAATGTGGAATCCGTTTTCGCTACCTATAATTCTCGCTTATAGAGAATCTGATTCTCATCACCGGCGTCGCGAAAACCCAGCAGTGAGAGAAAATGCAGTTCTCGGGCTAGTCGCCGACGAACCCGCGCGAGCAGAAGTCCCACACTTCGTCGGCGGTGATGGGATGCACCGTCGCGTCGTCGGGGCTTCCGCTGGACTGCGCAATGAACATGACCGTCTGCATGGTCATGGCGGCCATCCGCTTTGGATTGACGCTGTCGCGCAGCTCCCCGGCCGCGCTGGCTGCTTCCATCAACTCGGTGAGCAAAGCAACAAGTGGTGTGTGAGCCACCTTGACCTCTGCCGGATGCGAAACCAGCAACCTCGGCGCGAAGTCGGTGAACAACGGCCTTTTGGCCGTCGGGTCGGGTCGCGAAGCCTCGAACAGCAGCTCGACGGCGACCCGCAACCGGTCGATGGGGTCGGAATGGTTCGCTGTGGCGGCGCGAATTTGGTCGGCCGACCGGCTCAGCGCGTCTTCGAACAGGGCGAGTAGCAGTTCATGCTTGCCGTCGAACTGCAGGTAGAAGCTCCGCAACGACTGCCGGGAGCGGTCGACGACCTCTTGGACGGTAAAGTCCGTGCTGCCCTTCTCGATGATGATGGCCTGGGCCGCGTCGAGAAAGCGTTGAACGCGTTGGGCTGCCCGCAGTTTGGCTGTTTTGATGGACCGCTCGACAGCACGTTGCTTCCAGGCCGGCTCTTCGCTTGGGCTGGTCACCGTGGACTCAGCTGATTGCCGCGAGGGGAGAACATGATTGGACTCTACCGGAGAACGCCGTGTCATTGCTGAGCCAGACCCCCTCACGGGACGACGTGTCTGAGATTGTAACTTTCTCGCCGCGAGAATACTATTCTCTTGCTGCTCTCCAGGGAAGCAGAACGCCAAAGAGCGACGGAGAAGTAGGCAATGTAGCTGGTCTGCGGCTTGCCGGGGGACTAGAGATTCGCCAGCCGCGGTGCACATCGCTTAACCCGCAAGGCCGCCCCGGCCGCCCGGGTCAGTTCGCGTGAACTGCCGAGCATGCCATCCAACACCAGCGAACGCTTGACGTGGCGGTGCAGCTCGTGCTCCGCGGTGAATCCGATGCCGCCGAGCACCTGCTGACAGTGCCGTGCCGCGGTCAACGCCGCTTGGCCGGCCGCGGCCTTGGCGAGCAGGAAGCTTAGATCGTCGGGCTCAGCGGCGGCGGCAACCAGCGTGGCCTCCGCGCCTTCCACGGCAACCAACGTCTCGGCCAGCCGATGCCGGATGGCCTGGAACGAGGCGACCGGCCTGCCGAATTGCACGCGGTCCAACGCGTGCTGGCGGGCCAGTGACAGCATGGTGCGGCTGGTGCCCACCAGCCACCAGCCCAGCGCGTGCCGACCGGCGGCGAGCGGCACCGAATCGCCTTGGGCCACACGGTGTATCGGTAGGCCATCGCCCAGCGCCGAGGTGGCCTGGTCGGTGCGTTCCCAGATGACCCAGGAGCCGCCCGCGAACGGCAGCGGGACCGTACCCCCGCCGTCTCGTCCGGCGGCGCGCAGCACCACGTCGTTGAGCACGGGTGCATGAGCGCCGGTCTCACCGAGTAGCCGGAACACCAAAGGAATTGCGGTTTCGGGCATTTCGTCGAGCATGTGCAGCCAGCCCAAATCCGTCAACGCCTCGTCGAGTTCGCGGCCCGACGCCGCGGTCATGGTCTTCCGCAACGCGTCTTCCAGCAGATGCAGGGACTCGGTATCCACCCTCAATCCTTGCCCAAGTCCAATAGCCGGCGAGCGATGATATTGCGTTGGATCTCGGCAGTGCCGCCGTAGATGGTCGCCGCGCGTGAGTACAGGTACTCGGATCGCCACGGCGTGTCGTCCAGCTCGAGCGTGCCGGGTAGCAGGTCGCGCACAGTGTCGAACATCTGTTGCTCGGCGGTAGCCAGTAAGACCTTGTCGATAGAGGTCTGCGGCCCGAGTGGCTCTCCGCTCGCCAACCGGTGCTGGGTGGCACGAGACCGGCAGCGCAAGGTGTGCAGCGCCAAATAAGCTGTGCCGAGCTCATATTCGTCTGGTTCCTTCGCTTCGGCGATCAGTTCGTCGAAACGTGCGTACAGGTAGGCGATTCGCTGCCAAAAGCAGGTGGAGCGTTCATAGGGCAACAGGTCCATCGCAAGCCGCCAGCCGTCCCCGGGCCGGCCGAGCATGCGTGCTGCAGGCACCACCACATCGTCGAAGTAGACCTCGCAGAATTCGTCGACTCCGTGCATCGTGCGCAGGGGTCGAATGGTGATGCCCGGCGTATCCAGGTCGACGAAGAACGCGGTAATTCCAGAGTGGCCGGGCGCGGTGCGGGTGAGCACGACGCACCGCGTCGAGTACTGCGCGAAGCTGGTCCAGACCTTCTGCCCGTTGATAATCCAGGCTTCAACTCCGTTACCCTTCGGCAAAGCACGAGTGGTCAACGACGCCAAGTCGCTGCCGGAGCCCGGTTCGGAAAACCCCTGACACCACTGCTCGCGACCGCTGAGCAGCCGCGGCACCATCTCCGCTGCGAGCTCCGGCGGCGCGTAATCGATCATCGTGGGCGCGAGCACCTCGACCATCGAATAGGGACCTGGCTCGGCGAGGCGGCGGCCCACCACTTCCTCGCCGACGATCGCGCGAAGCATTGCGGGCCCGCCCAATCCGCCGACTTGCGCGGGCCAGCCGTATCGCATCCAGCCGGCGTCGTAGAGTGCAGAATGGACTCGGGCCAGCTGCTTGATGTGGCCTTCTAGCGAATGGTCCGGCCCGGGGGTCAGGTCGTGCTCGTCGAGCCAGGCCCGCAAGTCCGCCCGGAACTGCGCGACGTTCACGCTCGGTCCGATGGCCCGACTCTCCCCCGCGAGCGGGAGGTGCCCCCACCTCCGGCCTCGGCCGGCATCGTCGTCGGGCGAGGCCTGCCCACCGCGTGCGGGCGGCCGGAGTCATGCGCGCCGCTACGCCGAATGAACGTCATGGCACGGGTTTTCAACCGCCAGCCGTCGGACGTCCGCACATAGGTGTCGTTGTAATAGCCGATCCGCATGTCATGGGTAGCGTGGTCGATGAAGCACAGCGGTTGGGTTCCGGTGGCGGTGTCGCCGGAGAGCTCGATCACCGGAGT